>CBDVER010000279.1:0-3180 GCA_965373055.1 uncultured Thermoplasmata archaeon | reverse complement strand
GCGACGGCATCCCAGATGGATGGGAATCGTTCAACGCAAGGGCCATACAGGTTAAGGAGGCAAAGAGCCTGGAACAGGATCTCCTGGATGGGATCATAGATGGTCTTCACTCAAAATACACAGTATCACCAATGGTAAATGATGCAGGGGAAGACAACGATGGCTGGTGGGACCTCTCAGAATTTGGTGAGATAATGTTCACCTCCACGCCAGATGGTATGTCGAACCTGGAGGAATATTATGGAACCGTTCAATACCAGATCTCAACGGATCCAAACAGCCCTGACACCGATGGGGACGGCCTACTTGATAGTGAGGAGATCAAGATCGGTTTCAAAGGAGAGCTGATGGGAGGGAAGTATTTCACCGATCAAAATGGTGCAAACACTTACTATACGAATGCAACCAGGGTCGACTCCGACAATGACTTTGGAGGATCCAAGAAGCTGAACCAGATGGGAAATATCTCAAGGTCCCTTGATGACTGGGAGGAGACCAACGGGAGAACCAAAAAAATGATCCTTTCCAATGGATTCGATGATGATCGTGATGGTATCATCGACGAATATGAAGGAGAATACCTGATATTCGATCCCACCAATGCCACAAGCCCGGATACGGACCTTGACGGTTGGATGGATGTGGATGAGCTGTTCGGGATAGATACAACACTCCTCTGGGATGGTTCCACGATGGGGACCATCATGTTGGATCCATGCAATCAGGATACCGATGGGGACATGCTGTCAGATTACGATGAGCTTCAATGGATACACAATTACAGGGAGTGGATAACAGATCCCACCGAAAGTGATACGGATAAGGACGGGATGGATGATCACCTCGAAAACACAGTGGACCTTTTCCCATATCTTGATTATTTCAAGAATGATAATTATCCCGGTTTCGAAGAGGAATGGTGGTTGATCGATGATCCGCCGGAGGATTGGATGGACTTATTCAATACAGTTGATAGGACAGATCCAACTATTTCAGATACTGATGGTGATGGGATGCCTGACGGCTGGGAATATAGGTATGGGATGATCGTTTACGGGGAGGACCCAGGTCAGATGGGGTTGATAATGGAATATATCACCTGGATAGATTGGCTCTCATACCCCCCTCAAAAAAGATGGACAGGCCCGTATTGTGGAGAGAGGTTCTGGATAGTAAACCCCCTTGTGAATGATGCAGAACTTGACCCCGATAACGATCATCTGACCAACTATGAGGAATACCTGATCGGCACGGATCCCCTTAATCCGGATACCGATGGTGATGGGATGCCGGATGGCTGGGAGATGGACCCGGAGAACAGGGGGGAGCAGGTGTGGAACATTGAAAAGAGCAGATACGAATGGACACTGGACCCGTTGAACCCGGATGATTGGTGCCTGGACCCTGACCACGATGGATATACGTTCTCATTCTACGTGAACGTCCCTCCCAACGGTTCGTATTATGAGCTTGTGGATATCTATTTCCCCTGGATAAACCTCTACGAGTACCGGAACGGTATAGATACGGGCAATGACGGCATCAACGATATCACGGACTGCCCAGCTCCGGGGAAAATGGGTGATCCTCAAACGGGAGGCTATGATACGAATTCGAACGGCATCATTGATGGAGAGGAGTTCTGGGTGAACGATATGGATAACGATTCCCTGCCCAGAGGGTGGGAGGAGCTGTTCAACGGTTCGATGTGGAATCGACCGGAATGTTACCCGTATATACACAGTAACGGATCATGGGACCCGTTCCATACATCCATAACGGTTGGAAGGGATATTTTCATACCATGCGCCTTCCAACCCGGAAACGAAGACCAGGGCCTCTCCGGTCATTTCTGGTTCAATAGGAGGGATTCCAATATGGATGGGGTCGATGATAACCGATCGGACGTTGATGGTGATGGTAACACCAGCTGGGATGAGTTCATGGGCCACACGGACCCAACGGATCCGACCGCATATCCTGGAAATCCGGATACCAATATTCCCCCAAGAAGGTCAAGATCTCACCCTCCGCTGTACTTCAGGATCATATCGCCGACCCCCACACCAAGGAACTCGCCCACGATCTCGCACTTGCATACAAGTAGGAAGAATATTCCCTTGACCTCACTTAACCCCTCAACGTTACCCTGCCCCTTCGATATTATCATGTCCGCATCCTTAAACTCCTTCAGATGGTCCGGTGTTATCCAACCGGCATCGGGGATCTCCATGATCTCCACTCCATCGATCTCGTGGATGCCCACCTCCCTCGCGTCCGAGGCTGTTATGTCGTTCAGGACCGGGTCCTTTTTCACGACCACCTTGATCCTGCGGTCTCCCCTCCTGCGCAGTAATTCCCCGATAAGCAGTTTATCCAGGATGATCTCCCCCGAATTATCGACGATATAATATATCGTCCTGGCCCTCTTCTCCTCCTCACTGAATATACTATAATCATCGACGCTGAACCCCTTCCTTTCCGCCTTCTGGATGGTCTCTTCAAGGTCCAACAGGTTCTTTGCCCCGTAATCGATAACGTTACCGCAGGTCGCAAGAAGGATGGCCTCCCGCAGGGGGTCGTCCGCAGATCTCACCCTGCTCAGCAGGCCCGGATAGATCTCCATTGCCCTCTCGTTGGACCTCCTCTTCAATTCCAGATAGGGGTCCGTATCCCCGCCCTGTCCCTGTATTATCATGTGGATCCCGTGGGCGATCGCCGTTGGTTCGCTCTCATACGAGGCCCCCTCAAGCAATGAGAGCACCCGTGTGAGAATGACCCTCTTCTTCGGCTCATCCAGCTCTGACATATCCATCTCGTTCATCGCCTGCCTGAGAAAACAGAGATGGCATTCGCTACTCATTTTCAGACGGTGTCCCCCCATAGTTAGATCCCATGCTTACCCAAGCTCCTGCATGCCAATAAATGTTTTTGAACGGCCCGGGTAAATAGTATATATACCTCAGCCTTATTCCTTGTAAAACACGAGGGGGAAACAAGTTGTCCAGCAAGGTAACTTACATAACAGCCATATTGGCGCTGTTGTTCATCATGCCATTTGGTATCTTCACTACAGGTACAGATGAGCTTGATCAGGATGCAGAAAAAGAGACCAGGGGGGCCGAACAGACCCGTGGAGAGATCGCTGTTGGGGATATCATGTTGGTGGAGGGGGGGGAT
>CBDVER010000278.1:0-3181 GCA_965373055.1 uncultured Thermoplasmata archaeon | reverse complement strand
GGGAGCACGATCATGGCAGATGGAAGGCCCAACAGGAGCATGCCGATGGTCAATACACGAATGGCCTTCTTCCGGTCCCAGCCCGCATCCACGAAGTTCTTCACCGCGTTCTCGTAGGTGGCTATCATCGAGGTCAGCGCCGCAAAGGCCATGGCGGAGAAGAAGAGGATGGCTATCGCAGGCCCCCCGATCATCTCCCCGAACAGCTGGGGAAGGTGGATGAAAGTGAGGCCCGAACCGCCCTCGCTGACGGCCAGCTCGGCATCGCCCTGCGTTGCCGCCAGCCCGAACACGGTGGCGAATATCATGATGCCTGCGACCAGGGCGATCGTCGTATCGCCCAATCCGGTGAGGAAGGCGTTGAGGACCGTATCGTCCTTCCGTTTCGTGTAGGCACCGTACGTGATCGCCATGCCCATGCCAGCGCTGCAGGACCATGCGGACTGTGCCAGGGCGGCTATCCACGTCTTGCTGCTGAAGAAGGTATCGGCATGCGGGGTGAATATGTAAGCAACGCCCCTGATGGCCCCGGGGAGAAGCAGGGCCCGTATCATGCTGAATACGAGCATTATGAACAGGGCGGGGATCAGGATCTTGTTGATCTTCTCGACCCCTTTCTCGATCCCCCTGTAAACCACGACCGCGGTTATCGCAATGGCCATGACCTGAAAGAAAACTACCAGGTAAGGGGACTCCAGGAACGACTCCCAGGTGCCCTGGGCATCGGAGTAGTCTATGCTCCCGGAGAGCGACCCGAAGGCGTACCTCAGGGTCCAGCCCATGACCACAGCGTAATAGAATCCGATGGCGGTGGAGATCCATGCCAGCCATGCGCCCATCCAGGCCTTGTTCTTTCCGAGGAAGGCCGCAAAGGTCCCCATCGTTCCCTTCCTTGTCTTCTTTCCGAGGTTGAACTCGATAAGCAGGATAGGAATGGACCAGGTGAAGAGGAAGATGACGTAGGGGATCATGAACGACCCGCCTCCGTTGCTTGCGACCTCCTTGGGGAACCTCCAGATGTTCCCGGTTCCGATGGCGGCCCCCAGTGCGGCCATGAGCAGGCCCCATTTACTGGAGAAGACCTCCGACTTTCCCCCCACCAAATCAGGGACCCCCGCGCCGATGTGATGTCAATGATCTGTAGATGCCGAAGGTGAATCCCCCCCAGATGGTCCCAAGGGTGAATATCATGACAAAAAGGGTGCTTGGCACCATGTACACGACCCACAGGTTTCTCATGGGTACGCTTATAGTATGGAAATCATAAGGTGCATACATCGGCTCGACGATGGAGCCCCCCTGGGAATCGATGAGCTCGAAATAGTACTCGATCTCCGACCCATCGCCCTGGGCGGGGATCCTGCCGGTCCAGTTGCCATCCTCTATCATCTCCAGGGGCACCCAGGTCCAATCACCTCCATTGACCCGGTAGACGACCCTGCTCCGGTCCTCGGAAAAGGGATAGGGATACCCGTCATCCTCGAAGGAGAGATCGATATCTATCCAATCGGAGGAGCTGGTGACCATCGTGGAGTTCCCGTCGAAGGTGATGTGGGACCGGTACCTGTTCGCTGCCGAATCCAGCAGATACAGCGAAGGCTCCAGATTCCTCTGGACCTGCTCCAGTATCTCCTCTTCTGGCATGTTGTGTGTTCTGCCTATCTCGAATGTGTAGCCGTAGGTGCCGTACTGGGAGTAGAACCAATCCGTCATCTCCCCGGTTGTGGGATAGAGGCTCTCGCCCTGCATGGGGCGGTAGCCGTTCATGTTGGCCATTCTGACCCCAAGGGAGGAGAGATGGAACGAATCGGGCGGCAGCTCATCCGTGTATCCCCAGGGCCAGAGGACCAGCTCGGAATAGGTGTGATACGTGATCATGACGGGAAACGCGTATTTGTCCCCGAACTTCCTCATCGCCCGGGCCTCGTGCGTGGTGAACCCACCGGCAGGATCCTCGTCCACCTGCCCGTCGTTGTCGTTATCGATCCCGTCCCATGGGTCCTCGTCTATGCCCTCATCCACGCCGATCGGAAGGCGTCCGGTGATCAGGTCCACCTGGATCAGGGCATCCCCATCGTCATCGAAGTTGTCCGGAGGGCCTCGATAGGTTCCTGCGCCCGTTATCAGCTCATTGGACCCGCCGTCCAGATGCCACATCCACCCGTAGTTCCTGTTGATATCCGTCCCGTACGATACCGGATACAGGTCCGGGTTCGGGCGGGCCGTGGGCCCGAACTCCCCGATGTAATTGGGCTCCCTGTTCTTCCTCCACCCGCGGCTCTCATCGTGGGCGTACTGGACGCCGTCAGCGTTGAGCATCGGTACCACATATATCTCCCGGTTGTCAAGGAGGTAGGAGGCCGCCGAGCCGTTGGGCCCCTCCTGCCCGTAGTAATGAAGCAGATACGAGATGACGTACAGGGGGACCTCGTATGACATCCACTCGTTCCCATGATGTGCTCCCACGAGAAGCGCATCGGGTTCGGACCCGGGGATCCCATCGTCCACCGTATCCACGTTATCGCTGAGCTTGACGCAGAGGATCTCCCTGCCCTCGTAGGTCTCACCTATGGAGAAGAGCTTCATTATGGATGGATACCTATCCTCCAGCTCCTTGAGATATACGTGCATGGTGTTGTAATCGAAATACGATGTGAAATTTGAGGTGAGGGGCGTATCATCAACCTCAGGCTGGGATCCCCCCTCCATCAAGAGGTCGACCTCCCCCTGGGCCGGCACTATGGCCATGAGAGAGAGGGACGATAAAAGCCCCAGGATGATCAATAGCCTCGGTATTGAAGAGGCGGTGTTCCCCCTATGCATCGCGTGGACAAGGGGTAGTCCGGATATATCGTTTTCGGAGATATATTCAAATGAACCAGACCATCCCCCTTTTCATCAACGGGCCCATTCTGTGTCACCCGGTTCCAGGGTCGAGATCCTGGGGCGAGGGACCCTTGAATATCCCGGTCCACTGGAAATGAGGGGTCTGAAAAAAACCCTTTAAATACCTTTTCTAACCTGCATTGGAAATGTCCCTAAATCAATAAATATCATCACGATCATCGAGGGGTTAGAGGGTCCGAGATTCGGGCCTTTTTTGGGGTTTCTTTAAATGGATTGGCCTGGTCGCAAGTCTATCCCTGATAGCTTGAACGCTCGAAATATATTCGAGACAAAA
>CBDVER010000277.1:0-3185 GCA_965373055.1 uncultured Thermoplasmata archaeon | reverse complement strand
TGGAATAGTGGGCGGAGATACCGCCAGAGAATGAGTATTTCGATCACTCGCTGAGATCCTGATCATGAAGGTCAAATATCATAAGTTGAAAGATGTCTCCGTCAGGCAGAAGCCCCGGATCGAAGGTTCCTTTCAGATACATTAGGGGTAATTCCGCGATGGTATTCCCGCCTCCGATCTCCAACGAGGACAGGGACCCGCCATCCAGGTAGATCCCGATGATGCCGTAGCTGATCCTGTTGTTCAGGATACGGTTATGCATGCATGTCCCCCCCAGGTTTATTCCGCTGTAATAACCACCCAGGGTGTTATTCTTGAACAGGGTGAAGTTACAATTTGAGACCGATATCGGCCAGCCGCCAGTCATGTTGTTTTGAATGAAACTAATGTGATCGGAGGAATCCAAACGGGCATAGGACGAGTAATAGGTGGACTGGATAGAGCAATTAGATACCTCGATATCCTCGCATTCATAGATCTGCAAAACCGTTCCACGGGATGAGAGTGTCGAACCCATCACATCTATATCTTTCGATCTGGAGAAGGTAATTGAGTTGTATCCACATTCAATGGATGTGTTGATCACCATGATTTCCCTGCAATTCGACAACTGCAATCCAATGAGGTTAGTTGGTTCGTGATCATCTCCAATAGACAGGCCGGATACGTTCATCAGGATAATGTAACCCAGGTCCCCGGTGTAAACCGTACCCACGAACCTCTCATACTGCAACAGCATGATCTGTTGACCATCGATCGTATTGTTTCCAATATTGAACTCCGTTGGGAATGTCCCTTCACCTGAGATGTAGAAGATTTATTCATTGAATGTATTGTTGTACATTGAAATGTCATCACAGGATTCGATCATCATCACTTCCATGCCCTCTCCGATGAATGTATTTCCGCTGATATTCAATTTCTCGGATCTTGTCAGTATTGGTCCGTATGAAGTGAAGATGTTATTAAGGATAGTAAAACCGTTGCCATCCTCCGACCCAGTCCATATATTCCGATTACCTTCAATGATCGAATCCCGGGACCCGTAGAAGGTAAAATGCCCATTTTCATTGTCGATGATCCTGATCTTTTCACAATCGAGGAAGCTGAAGTATACCTGATCATAGAGGAAGTTGAAGTATGGCTGATCGTGTCTGGTTATGGTGGCATTCGAACAATTTCTGAGGAACAGGTCCCATTCGGAATATCTGTACTCCTCGATCTCGATATCTCTCAAGTTTCCATTTATAAACGTGCAATTTTCCAGTGTCAGATGAAGGGATGTATTGTCGAGTCGAAATGCGGGATTGTAGCTGTTTCCCCGGAATGATATGTCCCTGATGATGATAGGGCCCTCTTCCGTCCCCGATCCATTCCATCCGAAGAAGTCCCTTGCCTCAAGAAGCTCTTCGTCCCCCTGGATCCTTAGATATCTATCATCCAGGGAGAACTCAGCTCTTGTTTCCTCTTCGACCAAAGCCTCTTTCAGATCAATATCATCATTATCTGAATCTACAGGAACAGTGGAGAGGCCCATTAATAGTATGGATAGGAGGATGAGAACGGGTGCATACCTCAGTATATCTCCTCCATGACATAGCCACCTTTTTCTCCTCGTCCCTGGCCTACATATCGCCTATCTGGCATTATTATGTTTCCCGGTGTGGATCGATACCTTTACCCCCTGGAACATTGGGATGAAGGAAAGCTATATCATACACTCAAATGGATATATTCTCGGTGATAGATTGAACGATCGCCCAATAATTGCAATAATCGGAGCGGGGGACATCAAGGAGGATGACCCCATATACGAGCTTGCGTTCGAACTGGGAAAAGCCCTGATAGATAACGGCTACCGCATTATCACAGGAGGTTACGGGGGGATAATGGAGGCCGCGTCCAGAGGCGGGAGGGCATCCGATAAACACCGTTCGGGGGACATCATTGGCATCCTGCCCTCAATATCAAGGGAAGGGGCCAATCGATTCGTTGATATCGTCATCCCAAGCGGGTTGGGGCTCATGAGGAACTCCGTTATTGCGAATTCAGATGCTGTTATTGCCGTCGGGGGAGGGGCGGGGACCCTATCGGAGATGGCATTCGCCTGGCAGTTCGGGCGTCTTTTATTAGCTTACAGGGTGGAGGGATGGAGCGGGGAGTTGGCGGATAAACGAATCGATGGAAGAGAGCGTGCGCCCAACGTTCAAAACGACAGGGTTTACGGAGTTGAGACCTTCGATGAGGTACTGACGATCCTCTCCAAACACCTCGAAGAGTACAACCGGAAATGACACAAATCCAGAAATCAACATATGTATGGGGGATAGGATCCTGATAGATCGACCTGATCTGTGAAGGGCCCCTTCGAACGAGCGGAGGGGCAATAATAGTTGAAATCAGCCTATTTTCATAGTGAAATCGCCCCTTTTATGAGATAAGGTTATAAATGAGCCCCACGATTCTACTTCATCCGTTCAACAGGAGTTGAGGATACTATAGGAGGCAACCAATATGGAAGCAAGATGCATGAAGTGTAAAAAACAGGTTGAGATGAAGGACGGCAAAGAGCAGATCATGAAGAACGGCATGAAGGCAATGAAGGGCGTCTGCCCGGCTTGCGGCACAACCGTCTTCAGGATCATAGGCAAAGCCTGAACATAGGAACCAGAATAGGCCGGAGATGGTCATCTCCGGCCTATCTCATATCCGCCGGATGCGTTTTCCAACCTAGGGTTGGCCATCTATCCTATTCTTTTTCTCAAACTTTTTCATGACGATCACGATGATCGTTGTCAGCACTATCCCGCCGATAATAGGGATCGATATCATTATTATCTGACCTGACCGGTCCTCCCCCGTCTTCTCCTTGGATTCTATCCCCAGCGTCATCTCCCTGGAGTTGATGGATCCGGGTTTCGAACAGCTTGCCCTGAAGACGATCTCTCCCTTCTGTGGCCCCCCTCCTTTTTGCAGAATCGTTATATTGACGAATCTCACCTCCCAGAAATCCATCACCAATCTATCCTCCTCAAGGACCACCTCCACGTTGGGGGGTGCCGACACGACCTCAAGCGTGATGACATCCTCGTCGTTACCCCTGTTCATAACCTCCAATCTCCCCTCAAGTCTCTCGTCGATCACGAGATTGGAGGGATCGTCCAGGTCAAAAGCAGTCAGAAGAC
>CBDVER010000276.1:0-3189 GCA_965373055.1 uncultured Thermoplasmata archaeon | reverse complement strand
GATGAACCCCAAATGGATCGAGGCTATGAACCACTGATGGTGCGACAGGTTCCTGCAGGTTTCCAGGATGGTTCTGAAGTCATCCTGAGCCCTGACGATCTCACCGTGCTTCCTCTCCGACTCCGCCAGGAACAGGAGGCTGTCTATATCGCTTCTCCCCGCGTTCTCGAAGTTGAAATCGTCCCTTCTGTTCTCCCCGTAAAGGCTGCATCTGGTGTATACGTCCGTGAAGAACTCATTATCCCCCACGTTCTCCTCCACGTCGAACTGCTTCAGGACGTTGACGATATTGGTCTCATCGTGAGAGGAGCCGATCGCACCCATGACCTTGGGCAGGTTGAAGTAGGACTGTTTACAGTACAATGAGAGAAGGTGGATCTTGTCCAGCGGGTGCTTCAGCTGGCCCAGGACCCTCTTGAGAGCGACGACGTGATCTATGTTGTGGCGCTCCGGGGTGAAGTTGAAGGTCTCAATGCTTCTCAGGATCTCTTTTACCTTCTTTTGACCACCATCGGTGAGACCGATCTGATAGAACTCATCGCCGTGATGCTTCCTTATTCTCCTGCTGATGAGGCCGGATGATGACAGCTTGGACAGGTAGAGGTTGTAGGTGGAATCCCTGATGGCCATCCTTCTTGCAACCTGGCTTCTTCTCATCTTCCCGTCCCCCCCTGCGGCCAGGTGTGCGGAATAGAGGACCAGCGATTTCTTGTCGAATTTCACGAGATTTTAATCCACTTCTTGTATTATATGATTTTTCATGGATTGGTGGGAAGATGGGAAAACCATATATATATGACTCAAAAAAATTATAATCTATGGTTTTTTTTTACACACTGAAAATCGGGGATATGTGCATTGATTCCGCAGGATCGTGGTCATTAACGACTGCAGCCAAAACAGTTAATTCACCCCGTTAGGAAAAATATTATATGTGATTGTATTCCATTACACTCCATGGCAAGAATGGTCTCGGTTCAGATCCGATTGCCCTCAAACGAGGTGAACAGGATAGACTCGTACGTGGAGGGAGGAGAGTTCTCTTCTCGTTCGGATTTCATAAGGGATGCTGTTAGAAAAGCGGAGATGTTGAAGTCCTTGATGGAGATAAATGATATTCTTGGAAAAGCCGGAATTACTTTCGAGGACCTCCACGAAGGTGGGGGTGAGATAAGTAGATCCCTCTTTGGAGAGATGTTCGGTGGTGTTGATTGAAGATATTATTGGATTCGTCCTTCATTTATTCAGCAATATTTACCACGATGATGTGACAATCATCCGACCCGGGGATATCGAAGCGCTTATGGAGTAAAACCGATAACGAACGGACGTATTATAAGATAGAGATCAAAGAAACCATATGGTTAATTGCGGCTCCCATTTACGGAGATGTGCCGCCCTGCTGGACCGTGTGGGCCGCCTCGTGAGCTACGGCCCCCTCAACGTTGTCAGGAGGATCCACCGACGCCCCGACATCGCCCATGCCCGCGTCGGCGGGGATCTCCCCCTGGGGCACCTCCGTTGGAGCCGCAACATCGGGCTCACCTTGATCCAAACCACCCTCCGGAGAAGGGTGAGGCGCCTCCGACTCTATGGGGATGGCCCCCTGTTCCAAAGGGGCACCCATCTGCTCCGTCACCACCGCTGGCTCGGCCCCCCCACCATAGATATCCTGCTGGGCCGGCGGGAGCTGTTGAGACTCCTGATAGGCAAGCGCTTCCTGGTAGAGTGCGGTCTGGAGGGCCAAAGGCTGTTCCATCACGGGCTTTGCCGGCGGGGGAGAGGAGGGTTTTTTCCGCAGAACGAGGAACGCAACGATCAGTGCCGCGATAATAACGGCGATCACCACCGCTGCGGCGAGGAATATCATCGTATTGTCATCCTCTTCGCCCTTCGCCCCCGTCCTGTTATCCGTGGGAGAGATATCATCCTCTTTCTCGATCACGACGGACGCTTCATTGGAAGGATCCGATTCGCCGGCGGAGTTCTCAGCCGTTATATGATAATAATAGGTGTTCCCCGGCATTACATCCGTATCGGTATAGTAGAATATCGAGGATGTGAATACGCGAATAAGCTCGGACCCGTTATCGTTCACCCTCCGGTAGATGTTGTACGAGCTCACCTCATCACCACCGTCATCATCCACCCCCTCCCATGTCAGATCTATCGCATCTCCGTCCATGGCCGCCGTTAGGGCCTTGGGAGGGGAGGGGGGGACGATGACCTTCATCGGCTTGCCCTGGACCTTGTCGCTCCTTCCGGACTCACCTATCTCATTCAAGGCCAGGACGAAATAGTGATAGGTCTCGCCGTTGAAGACGGTGGTATCATTGTATTCGAAAACGCCCGGTAGGACCTCGGCGATGGAAAAGGGTGCAGAATCGTCCTCGCGCCAGATAGCAAATGAGGTTATCGGCGATAGTCCATCGTAATCCGGCCCCCCCCACGTGAGAAGAACGTAGCCGTCCCCGGAAACGGCCGTGAGGTTGACAGGAGCGTCTGGAGTCCCCCTGACCAGGATCGATGCCTCAACGAAGAAATGAGACTGCCCCACCGAGTTTACCGCATGGATCCTGTATCCGTAGGAATTGGGGTCGCTTACACCGGTATCGGAATACTCCAGCTCCCAGTCGGCCGGTACGGATACCATCAGTTCGAACTCCCCGCCGTTCACCGATCTGAATATCCGAAAGGAGGAGAGCGGGCTCCCTCCGTCGTCCTCCGGCTCGCCCCATGTGATGTGAACCTCTCCACCCACCTGTACGACGAGAAGATCCATTGGTGAAGATGGGACGCCCAGAGGCGTTACCATAACTCTCCCGGATGGAGGTGAAGCCCCCACACCGTTCAGGGCCACCACATAGTAGTGATGGTCCACCCCATTTTCCGCGTCCGAATGGTTGTATTGTGGCTCGATGGTCTCATTTAGCAGGATCTCGGAGCCCTCTGTCGGGCCCGAGAATACCAGGTACCCTGTCAACGACGATCCCTTCATATCCACGGGCCCATCCCAGGAGAGGAGCACGAACCCATCGAAGGCGGATGCCACGAGGTTCAACGGCGCGGTCGGCACCCCTATTGGCAGGCCAGACAGGATCGGACTTCCGGTAGAGCGCCCCTTTATATTCTCAACGAGGACGCTGTAATAGTACGTATCACCATGGACCACATCGGTATCGTTATATG
>CBDVER010000275.1:0-3194 GCA_965373055.1 uncultured Thermoplasmata archaeon | reverse complement strand
TATCACATGACACTTCTTGATTGTGAGAACATCGAAGTTCAAGGTACCGAATTCCTTGGCAGCCCGGATCTGGATGCTTACGAGTACGTTCAACCCATCGGGATAAAAGTTACCAATTGCAGGGGGATCGATATCAAAGACAATGCCATGATCGAATCTCGGATAGAGATAGAGGCATCTGATGATATCGATATAACGAACAATCTATTCAGGACCACATCGGGATATACCAGGACACTTGGAATTGACGATTCCCGGGACGTAACCATAGATGGCAATGATTTTGAATCTCCTCTCGCAATAGCCATGGATAAGAGCTACGAGGTCCACATCTCGGATAATCAAATCCACAGCAATAGTGGAGTAGTTGCAAGTGAATCGAAGGGAATCACTCTTGAGGAAAATAACCTCACGGGAACATGGACTGGGATCGATATCAATAATTGTGACGGACCTACAATTGATGGGAACCAGCTTGAGGGTTTCAGTGATGCAATTTTCATTTCGGATTCCAGCAATGGTTCGATCCGGTCCAATGAGATATACGGCCTAAAAACCTCGGTGACCATCTGGAGTTGTAGGAGTAGCACATTCAAAAATAATCTGATCGATTCAGAGGAATTCCAGGGAATTACCATCTCGGATTCGGAGGGGATGAACTTCGAAGGAAACGTCATTGTCAACAATAACGGCGCATTGGAGGTCCAGGGGATCTCACTTTATCGATCGAGCTATTGTATCATCATGAATTGTTCCTTCCCCGAAAATTCACAAATGGGTATTTATCTTGCAGAATGCAATAACAACGTGATCCAGGACAACACCTTCTTTCGAAATCAGATAGGATTGTCCCTCTACAACTCCAATAATAATTCCATTAGTGGAAACCTCTTTCAGTGGAATTCGAGGACCGCAATACTGATAATGGTGACATCTTCCACCTACTGGGGAATGGGCACATCCTCCAACAATACGATCTGGAACAATACCTTTTATTATAACGGCGGGTCCCAGGAGGTCTACAACGAGAAGCACTATCAGGTTACAGACAACGGGTCCAACAACACCTGGTACTCCGCCGAGGGCATTGGAAACAGATGGAGCGACTTGACCTCTCCCAACTTCAACGGGGACAATATAGTCGACGAACCCTATCCCATCCACGGGTCCGCGGGATCCTGGGACCTCTACCCGATCACGGACGTGATCGACGTCAGGGTGGACTGGATGAAGGACCGGAACCGGTCCTACCTGGGATTCTTCTTCGTCCCCTTACATATCCTGATAATATTCCTTGCGATATATTTCCTTGTAATTGGTGCCCTTCCACATAAGATCCCAAAGGATGAGATCAAGGGTAAAGAGAGGGTAGAAGCAAAGAGCAAGAAGGTGGGATCCATAAAAAAACCATAAGGTTTCGGGGATGGTTATATATTGACAATCGCCGGTCCCAGCTACGGTGAGCGTGTGGATCTCAAACAGACGGAAGGCGAGAAGCAGTTTGTAAAGGAGCTGAAGGCGACCCTTGACGAGCCGATATCACTCCTGTACCCGGAGTGGAAGAAGGCTAACACAACCCCCAGGGAGTTCTTCAAGATCATGGGCGATGCGGGGCTGCTTGGATACAGAATTAAAGATGGTGTGGTCACCCAGATCCCCTGGCAGTGGAACGTCCACACGTACAGGGAGCTCTCCCAGCTCTCTGGGGGCCTGTCGATAGCGGCCTTCGTCCAGGGACAGCTGGGCAACAAGGCGCTGGCCTCCTTCGTTAACGAGGAGCAGAGGGAGAAATACCTTTTACCTGCGATCAAGGGGGATAAGATCATGGCCATCGCCAACACCGAGCCGGGAACCGGCTCCGATGCGGCAGGTATCGCCCTGAGGGCAGATGATAAAGGGGACCATTATCTGCTGAACGGGAGGAAGGTGTTCATCACCAACGGGGACATCGCGGATGCCATCGTCGTCACGGCAGTTACAGATCAAAATGCAGAGAAGAGCCACAGGGGGATCTCCATGTTCATCGTGGATGGGGACCTTCCGGGCCTCACCCGGATCAGGATGAAGAAGCACGGCTGGATAGAATCCCACCTCTCCTCGCTGATATTCGAGAACGTGAAGGTGCCAAAGGAGAACCTTCTGGGAGAGTACAACAGGGGCTTTTACCAGCTTATGGAGGTGTTCAACTCCAGCAGGATAGGGCTTGCCGCCCTGGCGTTCGGGACATCTCTGGGGGCGTTCAAGGAGGCGTACAATTACTCCAGAAAGCGGAAGATATTCGGAAAGACCATCTTCGAGCACGATCTGAAGGCCTCGGAGTTCGCGGAGAGGATCACAATGCTCGAGGCCGGATGGCTGATGATCAAGAAGGCGGCATTCCTCTCGGATTCGGGGGAGGATTTCCTCCACAACGCCTCGATGGCGAAGCTGTTCACCACCGAGGAGGGGATGAAGATCGCCCAGTGGTCAGCCCTCATATTCGGGGCCAGAGGGGCGATGGACGGACAGAAAGTATCAGCATACATCATGGACGCGCACGTCGCCCTTGTCGGCGAGGGGGCCCCGGAGGTCCAGAAGTTGATCATATCCAGGAACATCGACAGGATACTGGATGCTCTTTGATGTTGTGAAAAATGATATGAACTCATAGTTCCATACAATCTACATGGAGAGGTATCTGGCCAGGGGATCTTTGACGAACTTTACGATACTCTTGTTTGCAATATTGATCCTGTTGATATCACCATTGGTCGGCCCCGGCTCCGGAGAGGCGGAGGAGACCAGGGCGGAATATGCTGACCCCGAGATCACCCTCTACTTCTCTCAGGATATCTTCCAAACAACAGCTGAACCCGATGTCGTTCTATCCGTTGAGGTTACGGGGACGGTCATCTGTGATCTCCCCGATATGGCCCCGGATAATTTACACTGCTATGTGGATGTTTTCTTTGCATCGGATTCCTGGAGGTCCTCCGGGTCGATCCACTATTTTTTCAACAGTGAGAACAGGGAGACGCAGTTCAACTGTTTCTATACCCCTCAACAGACAGATGGCCCCGCTGGAGAGATGATCAATATCTCCGTCAGGGCGACTTGGAGCTATCCCGCAAACAGACAGGCCGGCGAGGTCGAGCCTGCATATTCATCCATCGAGGTGACACCTTATGGCAGGGTTCTTCTGAATGCTTTTGACC
>CBDVER010000274.1:0-3200 GCA_965373055.1 uncultured Thermoplasmata archaeon | reverse complement strand
AATAGCCTATGTCCAATACAAGAACGAGAGCGGGTGCCTGATACTGGATACCGGCGGGGGAACCAAGAGGATAGTTGCAGGGGACATCAGATATCTTGACTGACCCCATATCAACCGATCTTTCGTCTATTGCGTTAATGACGGATACCTTCTATTGTAAACAATGGTCAGGGAGATATCACCAGATCGAAGAGATGATCGATCTCGGGGTTCCTCTTTCCCTCCGCAACGAGAATGAAGTTCACATCCACAAGGATCGGCTTTTCCAGCAGGTGTTCGCGGTATACGACCCTGAGCGTATCGTAATATTTTCGAGCTGCGGTGTGATACGGAGTTGAGAACCTGATCATCCAATCATACTCGCCGTTCACCTGAAATACATCGATCAACCTGATATCCTTCTTCGCAGGCTCGTTCATCTTGATCCTCTTCACGATTATCTCCGCCATCTCCTTCATCAGAGGTTTCATCTTCATGAGCACCAGAAACGTCATCCTATCCTGCTTGTGCTCATCTATCACAGCGGTATAACCCCAGATCAGGTTCTTCCCCTCCATCTCCTTCTTTTTCCGCCACACGGTCTGTCTGTACAGGTTCAGCTCCCTGGCGATCTCCCTCATGCTCCTGGTCGGATCCTCCAAAAGTGCACCTATTATCAAATTTTCTGTATTTTTTTTACTTTTGGTTGTTTTTTCCATGA
This sequence comes from uncultured Thermoplasmata archaeon, assembly GCA_965373055.1. GTDB lineage: Archaea > Thermoplasmatota > Penumbrarchaeia > Penumbrarchaeales > Penumbrarchaeaceae > JAGLEG01. The sequence continues at coordinate 2,500 of CBDVER010000274.1, read as the reverse complement.
TAATACAGCCACCTGTAGTTATTTAATGTTACAAATGTATAATTCGCTATAAAATGATTACTATCTGTCCGACTCTTCCGGATATAAGATATCACCACCTATCTGAAAGGTTCGGAAAATGAGAGGTTGAGGAAAATGAGAAAAGAAAATGCTCGGGAGATGGAACAGATCATCAGGATGATGGATACGGGTGTTAAGGATTGGAACCTCTGGAGGACGAAGGACCTGAGCAGGAGGATAGACCTCTCAGGAATGGACCTCTCGGGTAGGGACCTGAGCGGCTATAATTTCATGTATGCAAACCTCTCGGAAGCGAACATGATGGGCTGTGATCTCTCCAAGGCTGATATCCGAAGCGCAGACCTATCATTTGCCGACCTTCGGGATGCGAACCTTTCCGGTGCTTACCTGAGCAGGTCCGACCTGAGCGGCGCGAACCTCTCGGGGGCCGATCTTGGAGGGGCACGCATGATGGATACGACCATGAGGGAGGTGAACCTCAGAAAGGCAAACCTGAAGGGGGCCTGGCTGTTCAGATCGGAGATCGGCCATGGCGACCTGACGGAAACCAACCTATCCGGCGCCAGGCTGGAAGGTGCGGTACTATGGAAGGCAAACCTGACTGGAGCGGACCTTACGGGCGCCAGGTTCTCTAACGCAGACCTCAGGAAAGCGGACCTGATGGATGCCATTCTAACAGATACTAACCTGGAGAACGCCAAGGTACTTGTGTGAAAATTATGATAATTCCGTTTTAGGTGAGATGTTGGAGCTGATATGAATGACGAAGGATGAGAACGCGAATCCAATATGTACGGTGTGCGGAAATATGATGGTCAAGGGCAAGGTGGCGGTGAGGTTGAACAGGTTCTGCATTCAACAGATAGATGGTTGGTATTGTCAAAAGGTCCAGTAACACGACCACCTATTCGGTAAAGGTCTTTAGCTCTCAATATCTCATTATATTCAATTGAAATTCGATCCAAGCATTTATCCGTCCGATTATTCTTCGATCGGATGGATATCGACCTGTAATATGAAAACGATATATACCCGTCAATACAATCGATATGCGGATGTTAAGAGCGGTTTGTCTGTGTCTTGTGATCTTTCTTGTACCCACGCTGGCCTTCATCGATGAGGCCTCGGCACAACAGTACCATGAGGTCCACATTCATTCCAAAGGCACGCTACCATCAACCGTGACACCTGATCCTGAACACGATGTGGTGCTTGTATCCACTGGATATTTTTACTACAGCTGTGTCACGGAAAGACAGGCAATGAACATAGAAGCAACAGGATACATCGAGGTAATGGAGGCGAGCTGGGACATATTTATCAGCCCTGGTACATTCGAACATCTCGAACCAAATGAAAAGGCGGTCTTCATTGTCAGGATCGTGGTACCAGGCGGGATCAGAGAGGGAAACTTGGGGATCTTCAGGATCTCTGTCACCACAACCGATAACCTTGGTTCCTCGGATTCAGACGAGGATAAGTTCTTTATTCAGGTGGGGAAGTATGCTGAGGAGGTCCCACTACCCGGTAGAACGATCATCGATCAAGATACCAGCATCTCTGTCCCCTGGTGGGGATTTGCGTCCGTTGGGGCCCTGATCGCGATAATCATCGTATCCATAATAGTCATCTACAGGTTCTCCACGATGGATGGAGAGGATGGTTGATCCTAAAGGGTGCACTCACTGCAATCGAGCTGTGCACACACCTTGTTATCAACCTTCCACCGGAGGGCCCACTCCTTGATCTCCTTGATCACCTTGATGAAATCGAGCCCTATCTCCGTCAGCTCATATTCGGTCTTGATGGGAAACGATGATACGTCGATCTCCTTTGTTATCAGGTCGTGTCGTACCAGCTCCTTGAGCCTTGTTGATAGGACCTTGGGGGTGATCCCCTGGATCTCTTTCTTTATCTTGCTGTATCTCTTCGGGCCCCCTCCGCCGCGGTACAGCTCCAACAATATGACCATCGTCCATTTCTTCGACACGAGGTCAACGGTGCGGAATACGGTACAGTTATCATCCATGGTTTCCATTCAGTAACCCACCATTATATATAGCTTTGTATATTTCGGGAACTTGCTATCAAAAGTATAGTCAAAGGAGAAATCGAGATGTTCTGCAACCAGTGTCAGGAAACAGTTGGAAATGTCGGCTGCACGATCGGGGGAGTATGCGGTAAGAAACAGGACGTTGCCGACCTCCAGGACCTGATGATACACACTATCAGGGGCGTATCATACTTTCAGACCCTGATAAGGAAGGAAGGGGTGAATTCAAAGGATGCGAACATGGTCATCATGGAGTCGCTCTTTGCAACGATCACGAATGCCAATTTCAACAGGAACAGGATGATCGATTTCATTCAGCGCGCCAACGGGGTCAGGGATCAGTTGAGGTCGGAACTGGAGGAGAAAGGACATTCATTTTCAGACCTTCCAGATCATGCTACCTGGACATATACGACCGAGGATGAC
>CBDVER010000273.1:0-3214 GCA_965373055.1 uncultured Thermoplasmata archaeon | reverse complement strand
GTGACCTGGCCTCTTTGGTTTGCATATGCACTTTAATAGGGTACTTTTCATTTTTATCATAAAGTATATGTGCACTAACGCCGCTTTCGCCCCATGGAGAACGTTGAGCTTGACACTCCGACGAGCGTGGCCATCCTCTTCATGGCCATGAGCACCGCGGACAAGGACATGAGGGGCGAGGAGGGTTTCATCGCGGAGAAATGCGCGGACGAGTTCGGGCTCACCTCCGAGGAGTGGGACGCTGCGGTCACACGTGCCGCGGACCTCTTTTTCGAATATACGAACGAGGTGGTGGAGGAGGCGCTCACAAACCTATCCCTCAACCTGGACACATCCGCAAAGGGGGAGATCATGGAGGACCTCTACCTCGTTGCCATTTCCGATGGGGCCCTGCTTCCGGAAGAGGAGGAGATGCTCAAGAGGATCTCCGCAAGGTGGAACGTTCCCCTGCCTGAACTTTAACGGACCTTCTCTCCCTTCTCATAGATCTCAATATTACTCATAATCATCCAGTTCGTCGTAATCATCATCGTCCCAGTCGTCCTCGTCATCATCCCACTCCATACCCGCATCCTCCACGTCCACCCCCGCCCCTTTCCTCCATACGAATATGAAGAGCGATACCATTATGATGAGGATGAGAACACCGATTATCACGGCGATCGAGATATTCCTGGCCTCCTCCCTGGCCAACCTATCCTCCAGCTCCGGGTCCACAAGTTCAAGGTTGAAGGTGAGGTTGGACGACTCACCCTGTCCGTACCCGAGCAGGAGCACCACGGGATACTCCAGGTAGGTCGCGTTGGAGGGGATCGATATGGAGAGGGTTATGTTGTATCTCTCCCCCGGGGCAAGCCCCCTGTTGTTGTCCGAGAAGGAGAGCCATTTGGTCAGGTTCGAATGTCCGTAGATATGGATCTCGAATCTATCGTAGGTATTGCCGTGGTTGGTGAGGGTGATAACGATGCTATCCATCTGTCCGGGGCCCACTCTGACCGACTCCGCGTCATCCTCAAGGGACCATGCGATCGAATATATGGGCATTATGGAGGCGGAGCTCTCCACCGGCAGGGAGGAGTTCAACCCCAGGGACGAGAAGAACGCCTTTATCGAATATATCCCTGCCAGACCGTCCCCGGGTGTTGTAAAGTTGACCTTCAGGAACCGCTCCTCTCCCGGACCCAGGCCGATATCGGCCGGCGGGGGATAGACCGCCCAATCCGGTGGGACGGAAAAATATGGAGTGAACACATCCCGACAGTTGGCGAGGTTCCTTACCCGATAGGAGACCTGGATCACACCCCCCGGATCGACGGACGATATCTGCATCTCACCGGTCACGGTGAAGTTGAATACCCTCTCCACCAACACCAGGAAGGTCACTATCCTGGGAGACCCTCCTGATTCCGGTGCGATAGAATAGGATATGCTGTAGCTCCCGTTGAGGGGTTCCAGATAGAATATATCCACGCGGATCGAGCCGATCTGGAGCGGGCTGATGGTGACGGTCGGCCTGGCGATGTTGGAGCTCCAGGGGGAGGTCCCGTCCTCGACCCTGGTGATACCATATCTGTCCAGCTTGTTTCCCAGGTTCATCACGTTGATGGTGAGCTCGGCCGAATTGGTGCCGTTGATCGAGAGGACCTCCACATCAGAATAGGCCGTGAAGCTGTGCCTCGCCGTCACCTCGATGTTGAGATCGATCTCCTTTGATATGTTTCCCCCCTCGGCCGAGAGGGTAAGGCCGTACCGATCCGCAAGCGTTCCATCGGGGGCCGTGATCGTAAGTGGGACCACCTTTCTGGAGAAGGGCGGTACGGAGATATCGTAAACGCCAAGGGATATGGGCCACGTATCAACCTCGATGACCTCCAGGTCGAGATGATAGGACATCTCCGAATTGCCCTTGTTGATGACCGTAACGTTGACGACCCGGGTCTCCCCCGGGGCCAATTGAACATTGGTCCTCTCGACCTTCAGGAGCAGCCCCTCGACCACCTCTACAAGCACGGAGAAATAGAACGTCGTGGAGGCTGGTGAGATCATTGATGTCGAGGTCAGGCCGATGGAGTAGTTGCCCGCAACCGCCTCGAGGGAGACATCAAATCGATATGGTATGGAGATCTCCCCGTAAGGGGCAATATCCTCGATGGAAAATGCCCTGTCATCCCCGAAGGAGAAGTTCCACCCCTCCGGCATATCTATCAGGGTCATGTTGATGATCTCGTCCCCGTTGCCCAGGTTGGAGACATTCGCATAACCCCATATCTGCGACTGGGGGCCGCATACTATATGTTCGATCTGCGGGGACGATCGAAGGCCCCATATCCTCTCTATGTTGACCCGGAGGGAGACCGACCTGGCCTCCCTGAGGAAGTTCGATGAGACAGATAGTGTGAAGATCTCGAAGGTGGTGTTCAGGGCCATGTCGGGCACCCTGATGCGACGGGATCCCGACCCCGACGTGTCAGGGAGCAGGTTCATGCTATCGGGTGTGAACTCCGCATCCCACGAGAGTCCCGTTAGGTCCTTGGAGAGTACGGTCAGCTCGAACAGCGCGCTGAGGAAACCCGTATTGTTCAGGGCAAATCCCACCGTGATGTTCTCCCCGGGCAGGCCCGAGACCACGTCCGAATCCAGCTCTATCCTCGCATTGGTGGAGTTGATCCCACCGATATGGAGGGATGGGTCCCCCAGGAGCACGTACTCGGTCACGGTCTTGACGTCATGCGTCCCGGAGATGCCCAGATTGTTCCGATAATCGGTCACTGCCTGCGAGATCAGCTCGCCCGCCCTCGTCTTACCGTCGTTGTACGCCTTGAAGAAGCGCGTGTTCATGTAACCCGAGAGGGAGGTGGGATGTCCATATCCGCTGATACCCCATCCCACCCTTGTGGCCCCGTAGGTGGCGATACCGCCTCCATCGGGGTTGAGATGGAACTTCTCGGCCAGCGAATCCCTGGTGGAGGAGGAGAATCCCGGTGGATAGTACCAGTATCCGTAAACCGGGTCCTTGCCGTCGGCAAGGGATGATGCGTTCTCGTTGTCGAAGCCCGAGGTGAGGCAGGCATCCAACACGACCACCGGAAGCATGTAGTAATTATCGAGGCTGGACACCGTCGAGGATCTAACTGCGCCGCCGGGTGTGGCCCCGGTGAACCCCCATCCGGTATATGAGCCGTGGTCGGCCATCTCGAAGAAGCCGCATCCCTTG
>CBDVER010000272.1:0-3224 GCA_965373055.1 uncultured Thermoplasmata archaeon | reverse complement strand
CCACGGTATCTGGAGTTTTGAAGAAGCAGGTGCATTATCTTCTCGCCAACGGTCAGCCTTATACCCTTGGAACCCATAGATCATCACCGCCTGAACAATCCAGTATGAGGCATATGTTTTCGCCTGAACGATCCAGTATATGGGTATATGTTTCCTTCTGCTATATAGATATTTTAAGGACATGAAGGTTTTTTTCCAACAAATCAATTTATAGATGGAACGGGTGCAGAACGGTATGCCCATCAAATATACTGATATCCTGCTCCATTCCTGCATCGGCACTCCTCCGAAAGGGTGCAGGTACTGCGATCGGGGGACCAAGATGGTCCTCTACATCACCGGCATATGTTCCCTGAGGTGCTTCTACTGTCCTCTTTCGGAGGAGAAGAAGGGGAGGGACGTCATCTTTGCCAATGAGAGGCAGGTGGAGGGCCCCGACTGGATGGACCAGGTGGTAGAGGAAGCCCATAGGATGGACGCGTTGGGGACGGGGATCACCGGCGGGGACCCAATGGTGGTTCCGGAGAGGACGGAGGCCATCATCAGGAGATTGAAGGGGGAGTTCGGCAGGAAACACCACATTCACCTCTACACCGCCACTATCTTCGAGAAGGATATCCTGGTCCGCCTGAAGGATGCCGGGCTGGATGAGATCAGGTTCCACCCGCCGATCGAACTGTGGACCAGGGCCGTGTATGAGCGTCCAGGCCCTGCAAAGGATGAGATCGACCGATATATCTCGCTTATCGATGAGGCCAGGAGGCTGGGCCTGGATGTGGGCTTTGAGGTGCCGGCGGTGCCTGATGTGGAAGGGGGAGAGAGCTACTCTCAGGGATTGTACGACCTCCTCACCTGGGCCGCAGGAGCGGATATGAAGTTCGTGAACGTCAACGAGCTTGAAGCGTCGCATACCAACATGGAGGAGTTTGCGAGAAAGGGATATGAGCTCGTGGGGGACTCCATGGCCGTGGAAGGGTCAAGAGAGCTGGCCTGGAGCGCCATCGACGCGGCCCGCAGAAACCATCCCGGCACGTCCACCGTTTTTCATTTCTGCTCGTCCCCATACAAGGATTCCGTCCAGCTTCGCAACAGGTTGAAGAGGACCGCGAGGGTATGCGCGAAGCCCTACGAGGTCATCACGGAGGACGGCACGCTGATCAGGGGAGAGATAACCTCGGACGATCCCGGCACACTGGTGGGAAGGCTGCACGACCAGTATGATATCCCATTGGAATTGATGGAAGCTCTGGAAGGCAAGATCCTGATAGCCCCATGGGTCCTGGAGGAGATATCCGGAGATCTCAAGGAGGGCTGTTACATCTCCGAGGTCTATCCCACCTGGGACGGACTTGAGGTGGAGAGGACCCCTCTACGAGGCCCGCCATAGGTTAAATACGTCCGAACCATATCGCCGCAGCAATGGACTTCAGGATAGGTGTCATAGGGCTTCAGGGGGACGTGGAGGAGCATATAACGGCGCTCAAGGGGGCCTTTGATGAGTTCGGGGTAAAGGGGGAGGCCAGGTGGATCAGGCGCCCCCCGGACCTGGAGGATATTGACGGCATAGTTCTCCCCGGCGGGGAATCGACAACGATATCCAAACTGCTGACGAAGTTCGGGCTGAGGGGGACCCTGATCGAGATGGCAGGGGAGGGGGCACCGATACTGGGAACGTGTGCCGGGTGCGTTCTGCTCGCGAAGGAGGGGGACGAGCTGGTGGAGAAGACCGGAACAGAGCTCCTCTCATTGATGGAGATGGGCGTGGACAGGAACGCCTTCGGCCCACAGAGCGAGTCGTTCGAGGCTCCCATACGGATCGAGGGCATGGAAGATTATCCCGGTGTCTTCATAAGGGCGCCCCTGATCACCAGGGTCTGGGGGGAGTGCGAGGCCCTTGGGTCCTTCGATGGGAGGATAGTCCTTGCCAGGCAGGGGAACCTGCTGGCCGCCAGCTTTCATCCGGAGCTCACCGGAGACAGCAGGTTCTATCGCCTGTTTCTCGACATGTTCTGATCACGGATCGCTCAATATTACCGATCTCGTTGTGGATCCCACATTGCCTGCGGTATCCACGGCATACACCTCGATCATCCATGGAACAACGATGCTGGCCCATAACGGCACCGGTACCTGTTCATCGAAGAAGGAGGTGCGGTTCCATGGAAGCGTCATGTTCACGGCCTCCGTGAGGTTCTCCATGCACCTGAGAACGACCCTCACCTCACTGATGGTGATACCCAGGGCCTGGTCCTCGGAAATATCCACATAGACAACATGCTTTACACCAACATTCCACATCTCCCCCTCTGTCGGACTGATGATCACCACCTCTGGTGGTATCGTATCGATCCAGGCGTCAATGGAATCCACGAGCTGGTTGCCGAGGTCATCAAACAGGGTCACCTGAATGGTTATGGGACCTTCCGGCAACGGCATCCCCAGTTGGTCATGGGTACCCTTCCATTCACGGGCGTGGTCCCATGGTGGTACGGGCTCGATCATATCAACGGGGGTGATGCCCCCTTCGCTGTCGAATATCTCCACCATGACATGATCCCCTGTGTGGTCGTCGGTCCAGACGGTTATCTCGAAGGGGGAGTTGAACATGGGCGGATCTCCCGCTCCGTCCGTCTCGATCACGAACTCCGGGGCGGTCCTGTCCACCTCGATCTGGAATTCGATGTGGTTGGACCTTCTTCCATATCCATCCATGACAGAGATATTGAATGTCCATATACCCTCATCCAGCTCGCTGAGGTTCAGGTGGAGATCGTAGATGAGGAGGCCGTTCAAGGAACTATTGAAGGTGGGGGCCCCGGAGTACGCCTTCAATGTCCCAACGAGGCCATAATGGACGTCGAAGAAGGGGTCCACCATCCAGGAGTCGTTCACCCCCAATCTGGCGGTCCGGTTCTCCCTGGCCCTGGCAGGTGGGGTCGGATCGAGAAGCTCCAGTTTCGGGGGAGTGGGGTCCCACATGATATCCTCCCTGAACCAGGGCCAGTCAGGGAACGGCGGGAAGAAGACCCTCCATTCAAGGGTATTGTGCCCAGGCTCCACATAAGCTCCAATTGGAAAGGGATGGCTGAAGTTCCAGTTGACGTCTATCGGCGGTGCGCTGCCCGTAAGCCTGATCTGAACGGACTCGGAAGTGATCTCATCTGCGACCTCTTCGGGTACAGGGTAGCCAGGGAAGGTTATGGTAGTGTTCGGAATGATCCTCA
>CBDVER010000271.1:0-3230 GCA_965373055.1 uncultured Thermoplasmata archaeon | reverse complement strand
CACCCTGAAACGGATCAAAACCTTCGAGGATTCCAAAAAACGCAGGGGAGGCGTTATATGGCATACCCAGGGCTCCGGGAAATCCCTCACAATGGTCTGGCTATCTAGGGTTCTTGCAATGGACAATGATATCAAGAACGCAAGGATAGTCATTGTAACCGACAGGATCAATCTGGACCGTCAGATCAAGGATACATTCCACTACTGCGGAATGGAACCTCACAAGGCGACAACGGGCGAGGACCTCTATCGGAAGCTCAAAGAGAACAAGACCATGATCCTCACCTCGGTCATAGACAAGTTCGTCTCGGCCATCAGCAAGGTAAAAAGGGAGCCTATAGAGGATCCAAACATATTCGTTCTCGTGGATGAAAGCCACAGGTCCCAGTATGGGGAATCACATGCGAGAATGAAACTGGTCCTACCCAATGCCTGCTATATCGGTTTCACGGGAACTCCCTTGATGAAAAAAGACAAGTCCACCGCGGAGCGCTTCGGCGGATTCATAGACAAATACACGATAGACCAGGCGGTCAAGGACGAAGCCGTCGTTCCCCTTCTTTACGAGGGCCGACACGTACCTCAAAAGGTCGATAGGGAATCCATTGACAACTGGTTCGAGATGGTAACCGCAGGACTCACAGAAGAACAGAAAGCAGACCTGAAGAGAAAATATTCCAGGATCTCGCAGTTGAACTCATCGGACCAGAAGATACACATGATCGCATTCGACATAAGCGAGCATTACAGGAACTCGTGGAAGGGAACGCCTTTCAAGGCTCAGGTCGCAACGCCCACAAAACTTGCGGCTTTAAAATACAAGGAGTACCTGGATGATTTCGGGGAGGTTGAATCTGAGATCGTGATCTCCTCTCCGGATACAAGGGAAGGGCACGAGGACATTCATGACGAGGTAAATGATGATGTACAGAAATTCTGGAAGAAGATGATGGATAGGTTCAAGAACGAGGGGGAGTACAACGAATCCATCGTCAACGATTTCAAGTACGGAGAGAGGCCCGAGATGCTCATCGTTGTGGACAAGCTTCTTACCGGTTTCGATGCTCCCAACAACACCATACTATACCTGGCAAAACCAATGAAAGAGCACACCTTGCTCCAGGCAATTGCCAGGGTCAACAGGATCAAGGACGGCAAGGATTTTGGGTATATAATTGACTACGCTGGCATCCTGGGAGAGCTGGATAAGGCTTTGACAACCTATTCGGAGCTGGAGGGTTTCGATGAAGAGGACCTGGTCGGTACACTGACGAATGTAATGGAGGAGATCCGAAACCTGCCAGAAAGACATACGAACCTGTGGGATGTTTTCAAATCAATAAAGAACCGAAGGGACGAGGAGGAGTACGAGCTCCACCTTGCAGACCAGGAGATCAGGGACACATTCTACGAAAGGCTATCAATCTTCTCCAGAACCCTATCCGTTGCCCTCTCCACATCGAAATTCTTCCAGCAGGAATCGTATGAAAAAGTGAAAAAATACAAGGATGACCTGCATTTCTTCCAGAAGCTCAGGGCCTCTGTGAGAAAACGATATGCCGAAAGCGTTGACATCAGCGAATATGAGCCCAAGATCAAGAAACTACTGGACACCTACGTAACATCTGACAGCGTTGAGATCATCACGGAAGAGGTCAATATCTTCGACAAGGAGAAGTTCGAGGAGGAGATAGCGAAATTAAGGGGGAAAGGCTCGCAGGCGGACACCATCGCCCACAGGACCCTGAAAGCCATTCAGGATAAATGGGAGGAAGACCCGGCGTTCTACAGAAAGTTCTCGGACCTGATCAAGGCCGCAATAGACGATTACAGACAGCAGAGGATCTCCGAGGATGAATACTTCAAACGATCCAATGACATCAGGAGCCATGTCATCAACAGGAGAGATGAGGATGAGCCTGATATCCTCGAGGGAAATGATATCGCCAAGGCGTTCTACGGGGTCACATACGACATCATTTTGAGATGCGAGACCGAACACCCCCATAATGTGCCCGTAAAGCAGCTATCTGCTGTGATCTCAATGGCCATCGATGATATCATCAGGGATAACCGGATCGTCGACTGGCAGAGGAGAGATGACGTTCAGAACAGGATGATGAGCTTGATATCCGATTATCTCCTGGATAAGGATGATCTCTACCTTAAGCTGGATGATGTCGATATGATACTCGAGAGGGTTATGCAGATCGCAAGGAGAAGGTATGCCTCATGACCGGCCATACCATAAGATACGGGAACAAGATCATTCCATTCGAGCTTATACAAACCGAAAGAAAAACTGTTGAAACGCGGGTGAAACCGGATGGTTCGGTGGAGGTCAGGGCACCTGCGGACCTGGATCTCGATAAGATCATTGAGATCGTCTCAAAAAGGGGAAGATGGATCATGAGGAAAAAGGTCCACTTCCAACAGTATCCGAGAGAGGATCTGAAAAAGAGATTTGTAGGTGGAGAGACACATCGATACCTGGGGAGACAATACCGCCTAAAGATCATTCCTTCGGAGAATCACCAGGTCAAAATGAAGGGAGGATACATCGAGATCCACACTCCCGATGATTCACCGGAGGTCGTTGAGATACTTCTCTACAACTGGTACAGGGAGCATGCAGAGGTGAAGTTCGATCGGATCCTGGACGATGCTATGAAGGTCGTAAAGAAACACGGAATAAAGCGCCCCGAGATGAAGATCAAGAGAATGAAGAGAATGTGGGGGAGCTGCATCCACGACAAGAACAGGATCCATCTCAATCTGGAACTTATCAGGGCCCCAGCCTATTGTATCGAGTATGTCATCTATCATGAACTGGTCCATTTAAAGGTTCCTAATCATCAAAAAAAGTACTACAGATTGCTTAACCAGATCTTTCCCGATTGGAGTGAGAGTAAAAAGAGATTAGAGAAGTTTCAGATTAGTTAAACGAGGATTGAGATGAACAGGAAAATTGAACCTTACAATATAGGGCCTCCAATCGAAAGTGATGAACGCATACCAGACCCAAACCCGGGATTAAAAGTCGCTCAGTTTATCGCCTGGCTGAAAAAGAGATGTTATATCTGGAGTTACGATAAATGTAAACGAAAATGCAAATATCTAGGTCTGGATCTTGAGAAGGATATACTCAATGATCTTGGTAAAGATATTATCGTAGTTTACAAATCAAGAGACGAAAGGGTGGTTGTTCTGGAAATTGGGACCTGGGGTCC
>CBDVER010000270.1:0-3231 GCA_965373055.1 uncultured Thermoplasmata archaeon | reverse complement strand
AGGGCCCTACTCTGTGTCGTATCTGCCCTCCAGGTCGAGTTCCAGGGACGTGGGCCTTGGGACGCCATCCGTGAACACAAGCGTGTACGTTATCCTGATATCCCTCCCCGTCAGCACTGTTGCCTCGATGTTCACCAGGCTCTCGATAGGGGTCTTGATGAACTCCGTAACGGACCATTCGACCCTTGCATCTTCAATGGACAGGTCCGCCTCATCTATGATCATGGAAAGCGTGAACGAGCCCGAGTCACCATCCGCAAAGGTCCTGTTCGTATCAAGTAGCCTGGTCCATATGATATCCTCCCAGGGCTCGGAGTAGATGAAGCTGGTCACCTCGATATCCGAATCCATTGAAGGGGCAAGCTTGGACGGGTCGAATGAAAGCGATGTGCCCCGGAGCTGTCTGATGAAAACCCCGTCCGGCCCCCTCTCGATCGACCCCTTCTGATCGATATCCCCTTCGTATGTCAGCTCCTGTCCGTTGGAGGGAACATATGACATGATATGTATCCCCGTCAGGTCCCTCTCCACCGAGGAGGCCGTCCATCTCCGTACCTGCTCTCCATCGAGGAGATACAGGCCTGAATCCGTCTCATCTTCTCTGGATCTTATGAGGTTCAGTCCAAGGGAGTGCTCATAGGTGCAGGTATCACCGTCCCGGGGAAAAGGCACCTCGATCGAATTCGAAACGGGCAGACCACCGGGGCCTGGACCGGTGATCCTATCCATATCGCCGGGAAAGCCCCCCTCCCAGAAGGCCACGCCTGCATTTACGACTATGGCCGAGAAGATGATTACGTAGATCGCTTTCCTTAATGCCAAGTCATCTCCCTCTTTTATATCATCATTCGCCGAATATGGACGCCAGCTCCGATCCCTCGATCTCGGTGACATACAGAAGCTGGCCTGAATTTGCATCCACCGCCGCGGAGTAGGTGCTTCCCCCGGTCCAGACCTGTCCCGCCTGTATCATATATGCGTTGTCGGATGTGGGCATGGAGAGGCCCGTCAGCTGCTGGATCAAGGTCATGCCGGGTTTATTATCCGAATTGATGCCGAGCACCGTATAGGTGAAACTGATGTCCTTCTTGAGGTTGTTGTTCTTGAACGCCATCGCCTTGATCTCATCGTCGATCCTGAATATCTTCTCGGCGTGGGTAATTGTAAGCAGCTTGGTACCCATCTTGAGGTCAGTTTCACTCATGCCCCCCCTCCTGAGCCCATGGCGGTCGTCACCCTCATCCTTGAATATGTAGATGGATTCTACCGTGTTTCCCTGTACATCCGTTACAATCGATCTGGCAATGTTTATCCGGTATGACCACTCGGGCCATTCGCCGTAGTCCCTGTAGTACTGGTAGAACTCATCGGAGGTTGACACGTAGGCGTATGATATGTTCCAGAACTGGGTGGTGTTCCTCCCCAGCAGGTCGATGTCGGTCTCGTTGAAAACGGCCGAATCGATAAGAACCGTTCCCCTACGCTCATATTCATCCAGGAAGTCCGATAGGCTCTCCGACCCCTCCTCGGCAAAGCTCATCGCCTGGCTGAGGGTGAAGCCGGCAAAAGATGAATATTCCACTTCGGTACCATCGCTGGGGGCCCTCAACCAGGGTTCATATTGGCCCGCGGGATGTTCCTCGACATATTCATTGTGACCATCGGTCGACCCCCACGGTATGGACCCGGTGCCTATTCGAAGGGATGAATCGCTCTTCAGCTCCCTGGTCGTCTCGATGATGATATAGAATGCACTCTCTTCGTCCTCGAAAGAGGTGTTTGTCCTGGTGAACCCCTTCAGCGGAAAAGGCGAGTCGCCGCTGATATAGAATATTCTCCTGAACGACAGGAAATCCCAGAAGCTGGAGGTCACGTTGATCTTCATTGTGTCCCTGCCGTTGAGCTCGTACGCCCCCTCCACGGACCAGTTGTACCTCTGGAAATAGAATTCTCCACCTTCACCATCGCTGAGCCCATCCGGTTCGAATATGCCCGTTGAGTCGAGGGTGAGGGTCTGGCCCTTTGCATAGATCGCATCGTCCAGCGACTCTGTTGGTTCCGCGGATGGGTCGCTGTAGGTCCTCAGATCCGCAACGTATTCCACATCCAGGGCGTTCTGTCCCCACTGCCCTCCCAGTCCCTCGATCGCAATGGATCCCGCGTTGTGGGACATGATCTGATGTCGATCGAAGAGGTTGTTGAACTCACTCCTGGCGATATCGAGGTTGCCGGGTATGGTGATGGTATCCTTCTCCGACCCTGACATTGTGACGTCGAAATGGGCTTTGGTATCGTATGCCATCTTGACGCTGTTGTGGGACACCTGAAATCCGTCGGTAATATCGGTTATCTCGTCAACGTACTGAAGGAGTTCACCCTCACCCTTGAAAGTGTATTTCTCCCACTCGCCCGACGTCTTGTTCTCCCAGTACATCTCCGCAAAAAGGCCATAATCGTAGGTTACCTGATCGCCAAGCCGGATATCGGGGACCACCAGCTCAACGATATCGGAAATGGGGTTCTCATCCTCCGGACCATCTCCACCGTCATCGGTGCCCGGCGATGATATATTGGTGTTGTTCTGGTATAATCCGATCCCCACATTGGATATAAGTGCAAGGGCTATTACAATCATGGCGATACGTCTCATGGTCATCTACCTCGATCCGCGGCTCCAATATACCTGGAAAGCACCTCTAGTTAGCATCCTGGATATATATTTTTTTGCCCAATTTATACGGAATTGTTCTCATGCCCCGGCCTGGATAGGAAAAATGGCCTCTGCCCTGATATATCAGTCGCAAAAGATAATATATGGGTATTTTCTCCTTATCCACCTGAAAGGTGTTTGATATGGCTGATAGGGAGTTTGAACTTGCGATAGTTGGTGGAGGCCCTGCTGCGTTCGCGGCGGGAATATATGCGGGCAGGTCCGGCGTGAAGGCGGCCATTCTGGAGAAGATGATGCCGGGGGGACAGATGGCGCTGTCATATCTCATCGAGAACTGGCCGGGGGAGAAGGAGATATCGGGCCAGGACCTGACGATGAAGATGAGGGAGCACGCGGAGCAGTACTCTCAAATTATAGAGTTCACCGAGATCACATCCATAAAGAAGGAGGGGGATCAGTTCGTGCTGGGATCCATTGAAGGGGATATAAGGGCCAAAGCGGCCATACTGGCAACCGGCGCGGAGCATCGAAAACTGGGCGCCCCCGGGGAAGAGAAGTTC
>CBDVER010000269.1:0-3232 GCA_965373055.1 uncultured Thermoplasmata archaeon | reverse complement strand
AGGCTGAGGAGGATTTGGAGGAGTTCGAGGACAGGAGAGAATCCAATCCGATCATGATGTGAAGGTGATCGAGATCTCAGGGAGATCAAACAATAAGGAAGGTTGGTGGATCAATTGATGACCCGGATCAAGTGATCTGATAATAATGCCGAGAATTGCGCTAGTAGGCAAACTCAACTTATAATGCCCATATGGCTTTCACCATAATATTTATTAGCCCGCTAATAGTTATCATTAATGGTGCAACTATGAACGTAAGCGTTGAGGTAACCGGAAATCTACTCGAGTACCTGGACCAAAAGGTAAAAAATGGATTTTATAAGAGCAGGTCTGAGGTAGTAAGAAATGCGATAAGATTGATGATCCAGAAGGATTTAGAGGAGCAGCTAAGGCGGAAAGGGCTTGATCCGGAAACATTCAAAGAGATCCGGAAGGAAACCTCAGGTGAACTGCTTGCAAAGAAATTCAAAGGACTTACCAAGGATAATAGTTGACACTTCCACACTTTTCTCCGCCTTCTATAACAGAAGGGGAAATGAAGCTCATCTTCTTGAGCTTGCCAACCTTGAAAAATGTGAGATAATAATATTTGATTATGTTTTAGGAAAGATCGAATCTGTATTTAGAAGAAAATATCTCAACATTGAACTTGTATATGATCTATTTGAAAACTACAACAATATCACAATTTCATCTTTAGAAAGGATCACTCCTTTGGAAATATCATTATCAAAGGAAATGATCAATGATCCTTTGGATCGGCCAATCTTTATATTCGCGATGCGCGAGATAGACTCAGATGATAATACATATTTTGTAACTGGTGATAAAGGGTTTTTCAGAAAAGGAGCAAAGGAAAGATTAGGGAATAAAGCCCTCCATACATTTGAAGCAATTGAACTACTTATGAACTGATAATTTTCCACCTCCCCCCATAATTGGAATCATTTGTCAATACTTATTTTAAATGCTCAAGGGTATTTTTGAGATCCAGGGGTTCGTTTCCGAAATGTATATCATTTTATGAATAACCGCCACTAATCGGAAACGTACAACACATTTCCAGATCCATCGTTCAACCCCTGCACCATAATTTATTAAAATGGGTTGGAGGAATATTTGGTTTATGTTGATGAACATAACGTGGATCAAAATATCAGGGGGACCACCTTTATGATGGTGTACGAGAGGAGGTACGGGGACGCATTGTTCAGAGCTGCCATGCTGATATCCATATCCCTCTTCACCCTGTTCTGGGCCCTCTACCTGGCCGCAGTTCTGATGGGTATGGCCAAGATCTCATTCGTCATCATCACCCTCTCCGCCATATTCCTAGCCGTGCTTCTCATCCCCATACTCCTTTTCATGGCGAACAATATATCCTATCTCCGCAGATGAACATTCACGTGTGATCCCTTCACGATCTCCCGGGATATCTCAGGAGATATCCAGCTCATATAGATAGGGCAATTTCACTCCCTGAGATCCACCTCTCTCTCAATGACGAAGGACCCTATGTAATCACATTTCTTGCAGTGGTAGACATGGCCGCTTATGAAGCCGCCCTCATAATACAGCTCATTGCTTCCGCAATCGGGACACTCCTGAACGATGATCCTTTTACGCCCTATCAACCTATCATCCTGTTCCTTCCTGATCTGGCTGGCCTCCTCCCTCCCGAATATCTCCTTCCCCTTGAACAGCCCCGCCGGCTCCCTATCCTCCTTGAAGTCCCTATCGCTGGGCATGGACCTGATAAGGACCTTTGCCAATCTGTAATGAAGCGCGGAAAGCTCCTCCTCGTCCCCCGAGATGACCAGCTCCCCATCATCGTGATCCACCACAAGGACAGGATATCTCCTAGATATGCCGAAATAGAATATGAACATCGTTGGTATGGTCAGTGCGGAAACCACCACGACAAGGATCAGAAATCCGGGGTTGTTCTCGCGGTAATAATCAGGGCCCCACTGCAGATCGAGATCCAACGCCTCACCTTTCAATGGCCCATCTATCCTTATGACGACCAGCGTGGCCAGCCTGTCCCTGTCCACCCCCGCCTGTATCCTCAGGCAGGACTCCACGTCCTCGTTCGAGATGGCAAGCGAGATGGTGCTCTTTCCCGTCCTTGTCCTCATCTCGGATCCGCTGAGCGGAATATCCACCTCTCTATCCATCCTGCCCTCATCGGTCAGTGTGACCAGCCGGAGATCCTCCAGGCTGTAATCCCTATCAGAGGAGAATACCACGTCAATACTGGAGATGTACCGCCTCTCCATCTCCGGCATATCTCCGTACCATAGAATATGTAAAAGTATCGGCCCGCTCACGTTCAGGTCCACGGTTATCCTGTCCATCAGGCCGGACCTGTCGTATTCGATGGAGCCGCCGAGGTCCCATTTACCGCTGCCCGCCGGATCGGATGCGTAGATGAAAACCCGATCGTCCAACCCATCCACCTTCTGTGATATGGCCGTCTCCTCATTGTAATCCGCAAAAGGGGTGGAATCGTCCTCCGAAATAAGCCCCAGCAACTGGCTCATCCCGAACAGAGCGGCGATGCCGATCATCACTATTACCATCAGGTTGAGAACTATCGACGACATCGGCTTTACCCTTCTCTGTTCCAGGGTGGCGTTCCTCGGCGAATATGACCTGCCATCGATCTTGAGGTGGTCTCCCTTCAGGTCGATCTCTACCTCCTTCCCATCCAGTTTGAACAGAGACATCGAATCAATCCTCCTTATAGATCGTTAAGATATTGCTCCAGCCATCCTCAAATTCTCTCGTGCCCGCACCCCTCCCAACAGGATCCCCCTTCAGCTCATCGTCCGCCTGCCAGATCTCAACGATGGATGTTATCGCCGCAACGCCGGTGGGCGTTGCCAGCTCCCCCTCCACAGGCCCCATCCTCGTCCTGATGTTCCTTATCATCGGCCTGACCGCAGGTACAGGCACCTCAAGGGCACCATGCTCCGTATCGACGGTGCCCATGCCAAGCGATAGAGGCGTTGCATGGACCCACTCGTCGAACAGCTCCAGCTTCTCGTAGAGTATGGAGATGCCGATGATATCGACGAGCGTATCTGGGGTCCCGGTCTCGTGAAGGTGGACCTCATCTATTGTCCCAACCAGGTGGGCGTCCTTCTCTCCCTCGAGGATCTTGGTCAATATAGACCTGGCAAGGGTAGCGCCCTTGTCCCCAAGGGATGCGGCCTGTATGCCCCGTTCG
>CBDVER010000268.1:0-3236 GCA_965373055.1 uncultured Thermoplasmata archaeon | reverse complement strand
GACAGCTCATCCCCGAGCAGCTCGAGAGGAACAAGGAGGAGTGGGACTATAAGGTATAGTTATCAACTCATCGGGTCCCTGGCACTTGTGATGACCCTCTCCCTGATCTGTCTTACCCTTTTTCCGGTGGCTTATGTGGACGCCCATGAGGATGACCTGTTCATAGACTTCGATCTATCGCTGGATTCGACCGGTTCGGGAAGCCTTCACCTATATATCGGCACTGTTGTGGCCGGCTCACTTGAGCCATCTGACCTGGAACCGCCAGGGGACATTGGAAGATATGATAATCAGAACCTCATCAGGGTCATGGAGGGTTTCGGCCCTCACATGGAGGACCGGGAGGAGCTTTTCAGATCGATACTGGACACATCGTCGGATGTAGTTCTACATGACCTGGTCTACATGGCCGGGAACGAGACCGGCGTATTCGCGCTATCCCTGGAGGTATCATTCTCCTTCAATGAGAGCGGGAGCTGGATGGAGTATCGATATCTTAACTTCCTGAGATCGATCCCCTTGCCCTATGCGAAGGAGGGGGACCGATATGCCGAGATGTGGAGGGACCGGGAGATCGAGAGGATGCGCAGGTGTGTGGTATCCATACGGTTCGATCTGGATAAGGAGCTCTCCCTGGACCTGCAGAACGAGGGGGGCGATCACCACAGGAGCCCATCGGGGGAATCCCTGGACCGCCGGACAGACCTCTATGAGCTCATAACCAACGGCAACGGCTTCATCGTATCGGACCTTCAGATCCTCTCGCCTCTCTGGATGTTCGTGATAACCGTGTTGGTGACCGTTGGGGGATATATCGGCCTTGGCATTATCTGGTGGAGGAACATGTTCAGGAAGCTGGGATTGATCCTACCCATCTCCGCCCTTGCCGTGTCACTGCTGCCGATCTTCATATATTTCAATCCACAGCTGAACGGCTACTCCCTCATGGACATATTCCTGTTGACCTCTTTTATTTTTTATATCGGCCTGGTGATAACCTGCAATTTCGTGAACCCCAGGGGAAAGGAGAGCCCAAGGACATACGATGAGGAGAAGGGGCCAGGGTTCGAGATGCCCAAGGTGGTCTACAGGGAGAAGAACGTGTACATTAAACAGGCAGGACATGAGGGGATAGATCCTTACGACATTCTGGGCGTCACGAGGTCCATGCCCATGGGAGAGATCACAGCCAGATACAAACAGCAGATACTCAAGTTCCATCCCGACAAGTTCGCAGATACCAGCGATAGGATCAGGGAGATATCGGCAAGGGAGACCGAGAGGTTGAACCAGGCATACGAGCTGGTATCCAGGGAGCGGTCAGGTTAAAGCCTGTTCTCGATGAGCGACCTATCATCGGAGATGTACATGATGGTGGTGTTCCCGCTATTGGTCAATGCAATGTGGTCCACCCCATTGACGTAGATGTCGTCAACTGGATAGAACCCGCTCCATTCCAGGTATCTTGATAGCTTGTCATGGAATCCAATGCTCTGGTCCGGCGTATCCCATTCGGTGCTGAATATCGAGAGGAAATTGGTCTCGTTCGAAAGGTAGGAGAAGGTGTCACCCCCCCATCCGATGCCGGATATGTTCTCTATTTTGTTTTCATTCAACTCGGGCATCATCTCCACCAGCAGTTTCTCCCCCACCGTCGTCTCGAAGATGAGCTCCATTCCCTCGATATCCACGTCGTTCTCTATCCTGAGGGGCTCTTCGTATTGGACGTATTTGTCGAAGTGGAGGATGTGCTCGGTGGAAAGAGGTGGTTTATCGGCGTATAATCCATTCACGTCCTCCCATCCCCCCTCCTTGTGGACGAGCTTCAAGAACTCCTCTCCCCCCTCGTAGGGAAAGAGGGATATCTCGCCCAGGATGTAGTTCTGATATTCCAGGAGGGTGATCTCCCGTAGCCACATATCGTAGATGACCTGGTCCATGTCCAGGTCCGATCTCTGCATCACATTGAGCTCCTTCTCCGCCCATCTCCTCAGGGTGAGGAGGGAATCTCCCTCCCGTATGCAGGAGAGTGCCAGGTCCAGGTCAAAGGACCCTGTGCTGGAGAGGTTGTAGTGCTGGTCCTGCAGTGCATGTACGTATTCCCTGCAGATGTTCAGCTCCTGGACGGTTCTCGATCCTCCCTGATCCATCAGATAGATGTTCTTGGAGATATCATCGTAAAAGCAGATCGGCCCCTCCGCGGTGCTCTCCACCTCCAGATGGGCCAGGTCCCAGGAGGTATCCATGATGAGCAGACACTCGTAGAGCCGTTCCAGCTGCCACATCCGATCACCATCCAGTCGATCGCCGATGAGGTCATAATATTCGGACCGGCTCATGGAGATGATATCGACCTCCTGGAGAGTGTCCAGGCCGCGGACGTCGGCCACCGATTCGAAGACGGCCCGTTCGTTGCTTTGGACCTCCCTGTGGAGTAGGATGAATGCCCCCCCCAAAATGAGAATTGAGGTCACGAAGATGGTGATGATCAGCAGTGGGATAGGAACTCCCTTCTTTCCTCTCACATTCGGGATCTGTTTCTTTCCCTCCCCCGTGTATGAGTGTTCGCAGGAGGGGCAGTAGCTCAACTCCCCTTCGCCCCTGTACATCGGCAGCGAGCAGTTGGGACAGTCGGGAAAATCCCTATCACTCCTCTTAATGTGGTCTTTGGACCCTGGGTGCGGATCGTTGCTCGTCACGTCAGCTCATCCATGTATGGATAGTTAAGATTTATCTTTCCGGTGAGATATCCTCCCCCGAGCAATCCGAACATAATGTTCCTGGTGTGCCTTCATTCTTGAGGCTCTCCCCGCAGTATCTGCACCTATTCCAATCGACAGTCATATCTTTTCCTCCTGGTTTCTTTTTAAAAAAACCAGAATGGAGCAGATAAACCTTGGCCGTTAGATTATAAAAAAAAACTGTCATTGAGTGTATATTTTAATGGGAAGTGGCATCTACTTGGTATTGGGTTTGTATGGGCAGACCGGGATGGCGTCGATCTTTCAATGATCACTCCTCGGGATCATATCCCTGCTCCGCCAGTATCCCCTTGACCGAGTCCTCTATCTTGTCGATGTGTTTTTCAATTGGTGGGGTGGTTGCATCCAGCCAGTGTGAGGATGAGATGAAGTACTCCATGTCGCTGGAGAGATCGCTGTTATCTATTCTTACGGGAATGATCTTGATCTTCTTGCTGACGGCCCGTTCAACCTCCCTGATAACCTGAGGTGAGA
>CBDVER010000267.1:0-3242 GCA_965373055.1 uncultured Thermoplasmata archaeon | reverse complement strand
CGAAAGGGATAGATCGGGAGATACTTGACACCCTGTTCCTGGAGTACAACCTGAAGAAGCCCAGCTACAGGAAGATGATGCCTGACCTGAGGATCCACAGGAGGATAGCGGAGGATGTTCCGTTCAGGGTGATATTCGACGTATCCATCATATCGATGCTGTGGTACGAACGATGCCATAACGCCCTTGTCGAGGGGTACAACAAGGGCATTTCGATGTATGATAACAAGCCCCTGATAGAATATCCCAGGGGGACGGACACGGCCGAGGGGATCAGGATAATGCAGGTCCTCCTATCCCTCTCCGATCTATCGAGGTCCCTGGAAAGCACGGACCCGTCCCGGGTCAGCATGGAATCGGACCTGATGATCATACTGACCAGATGGTGACGGCCCCGGACGATCATCACCTGATGCCGCGATCACCCGGTGTAATAATACTGCCCGGACCTCTTCTGCTCCGAGTCGAGCCTGGAGTTGAGCTTGTTTATCCTGGGCCTCTTTGCCTCCATGTCGCGCCTGAAGGTAATATTGATATCCGAGAGGAAGAGGTTCATGCCATCGCGAAGCGACATGGGCCCCACCGCGGTCCCGCTGATGGACGGCTTCCCCTGGAAGACCATAATGGTATCCGAGACCAGGTCGATGAAGTAGACGTCGTGGTCCACTATCAGGCCTGACCTGCCCCGCTTCTCGATGACCCTTCTTATGATCTTGGCCACCTCCATCCTCTGGTTGGCATCAAGGTATGCGGATGGCTCGTCAAGAAGATAGAGGTCGGCATCCCTGCCCAGGGCGAGAGCGACCGCCACTCTCTGCTGCTCCCCTCCCGAAAGCTTGTCCATCTCCTTGTCGTATAGGTGCTTCATCTGCAGGGGCCCCTCTATCTCGGCCTTGAAGAAGCCCGAGAGGAACAGCTCCTTGAGCTCGATGGTCAGGTAATCCCTGACGCTCCCCTCGAAATCATGCTTGATATACTGTGGTTTGTAGCTGATGTCTATTGAGCTCTCCATGACGCCGCTGTCGGGTTTCACGACCCCGGCCAGCATATCCACGAACGTGGTCTTTCCGGTGGCATTCGGCCCAACGCAGCCTATCACCTCCCCCACGTGGATCATTCCACCCTTGCACTTGAACTCGAAGTTGGGATACCTCTTATCGAGGGCGGGGAAAGGCAGTAGATCGCCCCCTACGAAATCGATCCTGGGCGGGTGGTCGAAGAACTCAACGGGCTTGTCCCTGAAGCGTATGTTCTCCTCCCGCATGTATCCGTGGAGGAAGGTGTTGATGGCGTGTTTGACGGTCATGGGCTTGGAGACGACGCCGAACGCGCCGGCGTCCCCGTACATGAGGCAGATGTTATCTGCGAGGAAATCAAGGATGGCCAGGTCATGCTCGACCACCATCACCTGTTTGTGGCTTCCCAGCTCCTTGATCATCTGGCTTATCCGGAGCCTCTGGCGGATGTCCAGATACGAGGAGGGCTCGTCGAAGAAGAAGAAATCAGCATCCTTGAGCAGCGTGGCGGCGATGGCCACCCTTTGGAGCTCCCCACCCGAGAGCTTGTCCACATCCCTGTTCAGAACGGTCTCGATCTCAAGCTCCCTGGCGATCTCCCTCATCCTCCCAGCGTCGACCTTTTTCAGCAGGTCGCTCACCTTCCCCTTGAACGCCTTCGGGATGGAGTCGACGTACTGGGGTTTGAGCGCAGGGACAAGCTTCCCTTTCGCCACCTGGCTGAAGTGCTCGGCAAGGGCGGTTCCGGCGAAGCGGTCCCTGACGTCCTCCCAGTTCTCCGGGCGTTTTTTCGCCCTGTCCCGGTCCAGCTGCTTGGAGCCGAACGCCTTTGCCTTTCCCCCGTCGTCCTCGATGTCAATGCCGAAGTTTGGGAGCAGGGCGCCGGAGATCGTTGACAGGACCGTGGTCTTCCCGATCCCGTTCGACCCCATCAGCCCAAGCACCCTTCCGGGCTGGGGGTAGGGGAGCCTGAACAGCCTGAAGCCATTTGGCCCGAACTGATGGACGAGGTCGTCATCCAGCTCCTCGGGAAGCCCGATTATCTTGATGGCGTCGAAGGGGCACTTGTGCACGCATATCCCGCACCCGACGCAGAGGTCCTCGTCGATGAGGGGTTGGTTCTTCTTGTTGAACGAGAAGATGTCGTCCCCGGACCTGACCCTTGGACAGAACTTGAAACACTCCTTGGCACATTTCCTCGGCTGGCACCTGTCGTACAGAACTGCTGCTATCCTCATGATGGTCCCGTTAACTCAACGGAACAAGGATTATAAAGATTATCTTGACCCTGTTGCATTTTCTATGATCATCTCGATGGGCATAAGCTCCGTGGATATTCGCGACATCCTGGGCAGGTAATGGGCGGCCTTTCCCGAATCGGTCCCGACCCTGCTTATTCCCATCATGTCCAGGGGGGATACCACCATGCATGTGTCCCTGTATACCTCCACACCTGCTTTTTCAATACCCTTGACCAGTTCAACGTCCAGAGAATCCAGCATATCCCTGCTTGTGAATGCCAGGATCCTTTTACCGGGCAGAAGCGATCTCCCCCTCAGCGCCAGGTTCAGCCTGCTGAATTCGATATTCCCTAGCTGTGGGCATCCTATCACAAAGGTGTCGATGTCGCCGTTGATCGTGGGGTAGAGCTCCTCCTTGACCGCCGAAAGGTCCTCCGGTGA
This sequence comes from uncultured Thermoplasmata archaeon, assembly GCA_965373055.1. Classification (GTDB taxonomy): domain Archaea; phylum Thermoplasmatota; class Penumbrarchaeia; order Penumbrarchaeales; family Penumbrarchaeaceae; genus JAGLEG01. The sequence continues at coordinate 544 of CBDVER010000267.1, read as the reverse complement.
AATATTTATCTTGTCATCTATGTTGCCCTCAAAGGAGGATGGGTCACACCTCCTTGATTCCGGCGTGACCCCTTCAACGTGGTAGAGGGCCAAACCTCCCTTTGCGGCCATGGCCGCACCCATGTGCTTCAGCTCAGGGAGCTCGTGAGATATCGATCCCTTGATCAATGGGACCTCCGAGTTGAAATTGGCGCCGATATAGGCACCGAGAAGATCGTGGTGGAGCGGTGTCAACTCCCCTGCAATAGAGACCTCTATCGTTGGAAGCCTCTTATCATCAAGGTGCATCCCGTAGTTTGGTGTCCTTCCCACGATGGCGGATGCGAGGCAGGAGATTGCGCCTTCCCTGTTCGTCCTTGCGCCCAGCATCGAGTTCGCATAAATGACCGCATTGGACTCTCCCCATGAGATGTGGTCTCCCATTCCCACCGGATGCAGTTTGGAAAACAGCTCGTATGGAATGCAGGTGCACGTGGTATGCACCCCCAGGGAGCTATACAGGTCGATTATCTTCCCCTGCTTGTCTGCAAAGGCCGGGTCGCTG
>CBDVER010000266.1:0-3252 GCA_965373055.1 uncultured Thermoplasmata archaeon | reverse complement strand
AATAGCTGCCGTTAACAATGATGATCTCCCCGGTGGATTCGAACACTGGAAGATATCTCTGGGCCATGAGCTTTCCGGAAGGAACATGCTGGCTAGGGCACAGCTCGGGATGATACTGGCAGGATCTCTCGGCCTCGATAGAGAGATAGAGATCCTCGACCGGGTGGAGGAGGATCTGGATTCCCTGAACGACAGGCAGGATGACCCTGCCGTGATCGAGCTCGGGACACAGGTCAAGCAGGCAATTCGGGGGCTCACCTACGAGTTCGAGAGGGTATTATATGACCAGGAGAACCCAAAGAACCATTTCCTGGAGGCGAACAAGGCGTTCATCAACCTGCACTACCTGCAGAAGGATTCGCCACTGTACCCGAAGATGAGGCTGTGGGCGGCGAGATGCCTCATGAACCTGGACCCACATCGGTGGGCCTCGACCGCTGCAACGGCGCTGGATATGATGGAAGAGCTCAGGCCGCTGGACCCTGATAACCCCTACATCAGGATGTACCTGGATACCACCAGGGAGGACCCCGCAACGTGGGATTCCCCCACCCCGGTGATATCGACCACAGGGGTTTACGATAACTGGACCCTGAACGAATATAATGATGGCTTCGGTAACGCCCCCATGTGGGCCAGCATACTCCACGAGGAGCTGGGTTGGCTCTACGATGTGACCGACTGGTGGGTGGAGAACCGTATGCAGGAGAACGGATACCTGGGCGGAGGATGGACCGACGACGTGGAGATGATCGGATTGTTCGGTTTCGATGCGCTGATATCGGAAGGGGCCGACGATCTCTCCCTGGAGGGGGCCGGAAGGTTTGTGGAGGGCATGCTGGAGTCTGGACAGGTAAACATGACGCTCGGCTATTCCGAGGCGCTCGCGGATACCGAGCATACGGCGGAATTGACGGGGGATTCCCTTCCCATGATGATCGCGGTGGATTACGGCAATCCCAGGTGGGTGGAGTTCTCGGCGAAGACCGCTGCGCTCATGAGGGACCTCTGGATGGGGGAGAACGAGAAAGGGTGGTACCAGTTCAGGTCCAATTACCTCTCCGCGACCAATGTGGGAACCGGAGGACGAGCTGAAGACTCCTGGATCAACTTCAGGGCGGCCCTACCCGCCCTCTGGTCCTGGTGGTACTCGAACGACCCCGATGTGCAGGAGCAATTGGTCAAATGGGCAGACTGCTGGGTGAACGCGGCCATGTCCACGGAGAAGGGCAAGCCCGAGGGGATCATTCCAGCAGGGATAGGGTGGCCCGACGGGGAGATCGGAGGACACAACTCGCCCAACTGGTACACCGCCGCACATCCTGCGGGTTCCGTGAACTACGACTGGGGCCCGCAGAAATATAAATCATACATTGTGGGCCTGCTTGAAGCCGCCTTCGATGCCACCAGGAACGAGAGCTTTTTGCTTCCGCTGAAGATGGAGGCTGACATCGCACGGGATTACATCAACGACCCGGACCCGGGTGCGGCCGAGGGGACGAGGAAATGGGCGGGGAGGACACTGGGGAGCAAGGCCATATCCGCTTATCAGGGGATACTGGACAAGTATCAACTTGAGGGAAGCGGCCCCTCTTCCACCCTCTGGAGGCCTAATTCTGTGGTGGAGAGCCTGGAGGACGGCTATCACTACATCAGGAAATGCTACCCCCTGATGACCACGGAGGCATCTGCCACCGACAGGGTTCTGTTCGTAGGCGTGATCAACCCGTTCCAGATCTACACCGGCGGGAGCATCGGCGGGGCGCTGTTGACGCCCCAGTTCACCTACTCGGGATTGGAGCGGGATTTCGCCGCAATGGTCCGCGACGGGAACGCCCTGAATGCGAACATCTCCCTGTACGGATTCTACGAGGAGGGAAGGGACGTGGCAGTGATGCCCTGGGCCCTGGAGATCGGTGGGAAATATGTTTTGAGAGGGGGGCCCGACGACGATGGGAACGGCCTGCTGGACTCGGTGGACCAGATCGTGAACTTCACCTACCTCTCCAGGGGCCAGAGGGTCCCCTTTCATCTTCCCGGCGAGGTCGAATACGCTCTGAACATCGAACAGGTTGAGAAGGGATCCGGATTGAGGCCTCTTATGTGTGATCCCGCATTCGACCAGGAAGATGATGTTGTGGTGGACAAGGAGAACGGGACGGTCACGATCAAGGTCCACAACATCGGCTCGGAGGACGCGGAAGAGGTGGATATTCTCCTGTACGAGGACCTCGATGGAGGTCTGAGGCTTGCGGGAGGTGCGAGGGATGTCACCATTCCAGCACCTTCCGGCCTTGAGCCTTCCATCGAGGAGGTGGACCTCACCATCTGGTATGAGCCGTGGATCGGGGAGGTTGTGATCATCATCGATCCAGAGGATGAGATCATGGAGATCAGCGGGTCCAACAACGAGATCAGGGGGTACTGGGACCTGGAGGGGATCTTGATCACACCTCCGGATGTTCCCATCGTGATGAACGGTACAATACCGATCATTGAAGCATACGAGGACACCCCCACAGGAGAGGTTCTTGATCTCTCTGAATATATCTGGGACCCGGACGGACATGGGCTCGTGTTCACCTTGGCCGGCATACCATTTTCTGCACCCTGGAGGCCTATAATCAACTTCAGTATAGTCTCTTTTAGACCAACGGGGATCGGAGGAGATTGGTACGGGACATGGGGTTACAATATGCATGCCATGGGACCGGGGGCTGATGACATCTTGTGGACGGAGGACGATCCAACGCTCAGATTCAACATTTCCCTGATCGTGCATCCCGTCAACGATCCACCATACTTGTATGCACTTGAGATAGACGGGGTTCAATATCCAAAAAATGAGAGCGGATACGACTTCACACTGGATACTGACCGGCCCTTCAATGCTACCATTGTGATCAAGGACATTGATGCTGGCAACGTATCGATCGGGCTGGAGAATGCGCCGGATGGGATGCATATAGAGGGGAGAACCCTGTATTTCTCTCCGGTGGAGTCCGGACTCTACCAGGGGATCTTCATAAAGGTATTCGACCCCGAGCTTGATGTGGTGGACAGAACGGAGATCAGCTTCATTGTTCTTTATACACCCCCGACCCCTCGTTTGCTTGGAGCATCTTTGGACCCACTGAACCTGGATATGATCATGCAGGATGACGTGATACAAATGGAGGTGGAGGAGAGGTCGGAGACGATGATCTACTTCATATTCGAAGGGGCAGAGGAACCGTGGGTCAAGGAGCTTGA
>CBDVER010000265.1:0-3267 GCA_965373055.1 uncultured Thermoplasmata archaeon | reverse complement strand
CATGACATACAATATAATGATCGGGTCCAACGCCATCGGGAAACCGATGCCGTCGCCCCAGAACGCGAATTCGACCTGATCAAGAAGGGGGACGCAGATGGCTCCAAGTATCGTCCCTACGGCCACGCCTCCATAAACGAGTATGAACATGCTCCCCAGGACCATCATGTAGACCTGATACCCTTTCAGGCCTACCGCTCTGAGCGTGGCCAGCTCCACCTTTCGTTCCACAACGGTTATGGCAGCAGTATTGGCAACGACCAATATCATGAGGATCAGGCACATAACCGATATCAGATAGGTCCAATCCTGCATGACATCGCGAAGGCTGTTAAGGGTTTTCTCCTCATCTGTGGGCTCACCGATGTCGTTCCTGCCCTCGAAGTAGCGATCCAGTCCCTCATCCATCGATGAGAATATCACGAACAGGAACGCAAGTGCCGCAACACCCCCCATGGACAGTATGGAGCGGGACCGTTTCCTCCACGCATCCTTCAAGACGTACTGCAAGGGGCCCATCCTCACCTTCCTTGACCGCCCCCCCGTCCTCTTCCTTACTCCCTTCAGATCGGGGGCCTTATCCTTTCTCATCACCACACACCATTCAGATCTCGTTGATCACGACGTCTGTGGAGGAGACCTCTATTCCTCCCACCTTGATACCGAGAGGACGCATACCCTCATCAAAGGACGAGCCTCTCATCTTCTCTATCACCAGGGCCCTGACCCTCGACCCCCTGACAACCCGGTTCACAAGCCTTATAACGCCCCTGCCAAGGTAGGTCTCTATGGGGAATTGAGCGTCCCCCTCCTCCGATATGAGGATCGAGGTGATCCTTGGCATCTCCTCCTCATTGTGTTCGGACAGGGTCTTCATTATCGATAGTATCCTCCTCCTCGACGACACCGGGTCCGACTCCATCGCCTTTATCGATGTCGTTGAATCGAAAACCACACGGGACGGCTGAAGTTTCTTCAGCTGAAGGGTGAGCTCTTTGTCCAGAAATGACAATGGGGTGACCTCACCTTCCCCCTCCATTCGCTCGGGGGAGAGGTCCATGATCTTTATCCTGGGATCGAATATGTCCAGGCTCATCATATTCTCCTTGATCTCGTAGAACGGCTCATCCAGGGTGATATACAGTGCGTTCTCCCCCCTCTCCACGCCGGATCGGAGAAACTGCCAGCCAAGGATGCTCTTTCCACTCCCAGGCCCCCCTATAAGTGTATATGACCTCCCTTCCAGCAGGCCGCCCCTGAGCATCATATCAAGCCCATCAATACCGGTGGATACTCTCTCTTTTCCCATATCATCCCTCCGTTTCCCTACGTTCATCAGTGGAACTACGTGGAAGGGTTAAATCCTTTCGGTTTATTCCCTGATCTCCATGATCCATATCAAACCTGCAGACATTCATAGGGAACGGTACTCTTGCAGTTAAGTGGATGGACCTTTTCCCACCAGTTGGCTCCAGGATAAGAAGCTTAATTATTCGAGGCGCGTTATCGTCGGCCATGAGCTCGGCGCGCGTCACGAGGCGACGCCTCATCCTTGCCCTGAGGTCCACGCCGGCCATGGCGCTGTTCACGATGATGCTATTTGGCACGGGGTTCTACGCCCTGGTCGTGGCGCTTGAGGATGTGCCTCCCGTTCTCCTTGCGACGACCAGGTCCTCCCTTGCATCCGTTTTCCTTGTGGGGTTACTTCTCATATTCTGGAAGAGGGCAACAGGGACCCCCAGGGGAGATGCGACATTAAAAAAAGTAGTTACGGCGGATCTGAAAGGGAAGGGCACCATATGGCTCATATTGGGATTCGCCCTCTTTTCGACCCTCATACCCAATATTATGCAGAACGTGGGGATGACCATGATGGATCCCGGCTCCACCTCCTCCCTCTCATCCCTTATCCAGGGAATAGGGCCGGTTCTCACCATATTCCTGGCCGCCTTTATCCTCAGGGAGCACCTGGACAGGTGGAAGGTCCTTGGATTGGCCATCACACTGCCGGCCACGCTGATATTGACCACCTACGGCTCCTCAGGATTCCAACTCACATCTGATACCACCATCGGGGGCCTGCTGAACCTTGGAACTGCCATCTCCTATTCCATCTCGGCGATCTTTCTCAAGACCGCCCTGAACAGAGGCGGCAATCCGATCCTGCTCGTTACGTTGAACATGATCATCGGAACCATTATGATCATCCCGTTACAGATCATACTGATGTTGATCGGATGGGAATCCCCGGCAGACCTACTCCACATCTCATTTCCATCTCTCCTTGCGGTCATCTATCTATCGATCTCCATCGCGGCCATCGCCAGCTTCATCTGGTATCTGGTCCTGCAGAGGGAGAAGGTCTCCAAGGCGACATTCTACATATTCCTGCTACCTGCCTTCCCGGTCATACTGGGATACCTCCTTCTCGGCGAACGGTTGGATATCATCCAGATCTCAGCAGGGTTATCCATTTTGCTGGGAGTGTTCATCTCACAGAGGAAGGGCTAACATTATTACCCAATGGTTAACATTAATACCAAATATCCCATGAGGATATCAGGGGACCCATATGTTGAAGCACTATCTTTCGATACCCGTAATACTCCTGTTACTAACCGTTTCAGCTTTCCAACTCGGCAGTTATGCCACAGGGGCTCCGGACCCGGTCTTCGATGATTCCAACGGCGTCGACATACCCACCTGGTCGATCGGAGACTACTGGAACTACACCACAGAGTTCTCATACACCAGGGTCCTTGAGATAGATTTCACAGGGTGGATAAACATGTCCGTCGTTGCGGTCTACCAGGAACCCTGGAATTCCATGGACCCCGTATACATAATGAACATCACCGGGGAGGTAAACGGGGACTACACGATCCCGTTCGTTGGCGATGAGGAGATCTACATTGATATAACAGGATATATGTGGACGAGGATCCAGGACCTATCCAACTACAGGATGGTGAGCAACGCATCCATCTCCGGGACATCGTCACTGTTGGACGAGGTATACGGCGACTACCCCATCGGATACGAGTATTACCCACCTCTTGAGGAGTATGACTTTCCCCTTATACCCGGTGATTCCTGGAGCGTGGACACTACAGCGGGGATCCCATTTGCAGGTTCTTCGGAAAGCCCGATCAGGATCGTTCAGAACCTCTCCTGCGGAAGCCCCACAGACATCTCTGTACTGGCCGGGACATTCAGCACGTTCCCTATCGATGTGGATGGCACGACCTCTTTATGGTACAATAGGAC
>CBDVER010000264.1:0-3269 GCA_965373055.1 uncultured Thermoplasmata archaeon | reverse complement strand
TGATGGGCATCCCCCCGTTCACCGCGTTCCTCTCGTAGATGGCGCCGAAGGACTCCGCGAGGATCATGGAGACGCCCAGCGACCTGAAGCAGTCCACGGCCTGCTGCCTGGAGCTGCCCGCTCCGAAGTTCTTTCCAACGACGACGATCTCCCCCTCTCCCGCCCTCTTTGCGAAATCCTCGTACCCCTCCAGGTTGTCGAATGAATACTGGCCCATCTGGGATACGTCGGTGATTGAGAGGTAGCGGTTGTGGTAGATCATGTCGGTGTCGATGTTGTCCCTTGGGATGTACCATATTTTTCCCCTGAAGGTCGTGGGGACCTCGCCTTCTTCCGTGCATTCCACCGATACGCCGGATGATACCTCCTTGCCTTTCTGAAACAGCATCGGTTCGGCAGGGATATCATCCGCGGACGTCAGGTACCCGGCAACTGCAGAGGCCGCCGCGGTTGCAGGCGACGCAAGGTAAACCTCACCTTTTCCCTGCTTCCCTCTATAGTTCCTGTTCCCTGTGGACACGGTGACCTCACCCGGGCCGTTCTGTCCTATCTGGCCTGCAGCACAACCAGCGCATCCTGCGTTTCCGACAAGGGCACCCGCATCCATGAAGGTCTCGATGATGCCCTCACGCAAACACCTCTCCCAGATCTTCCGGGTGCTTGGAACTATCTTCAGCACCACTCCGGGCGCTATCTTTCTCCCCTTGAGTATATCCGAGGCGACCTTGAGATCCTCGTATCTCCCGTTGGTGCAGGAGCCTATGAACGCTGAATCTATCTTGGTCCCCTTGACCTGTTCCAGCTCCACTACGTCCTCCGGATGCCCAGGCCTGGAGACCATCGGACCTACCCTCGTGATATCTATCTCTATCTCCCTGTCGTAGCGGGCATCATCATCCGCCAGTATCTCCGATAGTTCAACCTTCGACTTAAGTTCTGACAGTATGGCATCGTTGGGCGGTAAAATGGCGATGATGCCGCCCATCTCCGTACACATAGATGAGATCGTTATCCTGCCTGACAGGTTGAGGCCACCAACATATTCCCCATAGATCTCCGCAGAATATCCCAACAGTCCGTTCGCCCCCAGCTCCATGAGCATCTTCAGGACAACGTCCTTCGGGGTCGCCCCTTCCGAGGGGATACCTTTGAGCGTTACCCTCATCGATCTTGGTACCTTGAACCACACCTTTCCATCTGAGAATGCTGCCGCGATGTCAACATCTCCCATACCCTGGCCGAAGGCCGCTACCGCCCCCATGATGTTCGCGTGGGAGTCCGTGGAGACGAATACTCCCCCAGGTTGGATCAATCCGTCATCCAGGGCGATGTGGGTGCCGATACCCTGGTCGATATCGAATATCCTGACGTCGTTGTTTCTCGCATAATCCCTGCACCTCTGCTGGTTTGCGGCGTACTTCTGGTCGGAACCCCCCGGATTGCAGTCGAACGTGAAGAAGGTCCTGGAAGGGTCATCCAGCTTCAGGCCGTTCTCCTCCAGGTTCTTGACGACGTTCGCCCCGCCGAAATCCCTGGCGACCCTGGCATCAACGGTGATATCGGCTATGTCACCAGGGGCCACATCCTTTCCGCAGTGCGTGGAGATCATCTTCTCGATAATTGTCTTGCCCATTGGATCACCTCACTCTATGAGATCCCCCTTCTTCTTCATGACAAGGGGGTTGAACGTTGCGAAATCAGCCTGATGGATCAACACGGTCTCGATCACCTGGGGCCTTCCGTCGCCCTCTTTTGCGTGGCAGCCTACAGTGTTGACGTACTCCTCGGGCAGCCCCACCTCGGCGGCCAGGATGGCGCCGGAGATCGGGTGCCTGGCGCATTTCCCGCTCCTGCTCTTCCTGTATCCTCCGCTTCCGTCCGGCTCGATCTCCAGCAGTTTTCCAACGTCGTGGAGCAGCCCCCCGGCGACAAGGCGGTCCATGTCGATCTCATACGGCATCTCCCTGTAGGTCTCCTGCTGGGCGATCGCCAACCCCATCGCGCCCTCGGTCACGGCGATGGTGTGCTCGATGAAGGATATGCCGTGCGTCTCGGTCAGAAGGGTAAAGGGCATCTTCCAGAGCTCCTCCACCTCCTCCCATCCTCCACGGTCACACCCAAGTACCCAGGCCACCACGACCTTCTCCCTGACCATATCATCCTCTATGGCCCCCAGCTGGGGGCCGAACAGTTCCCTGATATCAGCATCCGTGATCATGTCGTTCACATCCTACAGCTTCTCTATTATCGCATCCGTGATCTGCGTCGTGGAGGCGGCCCCCTTCGATATCACGTCGGGGGACCCGGACATCTTCATCATGTCGTACGATCTCACCTTACCCTCCTTCACGACCTTTGAGACGGCATCCCTGATCCTCCCCGCCCTCTCCTTCTCGCCTATATGGTCCAGCATCATGCACGCTGAAAGTATCATGGCCGTGGGGTTCACTATCGAGGTCTCGTACCCGGCGTACTTGGGGGCGCTCCCGTGGGTTGGCTCGAAGATAGCACACTTCTCCCCTATGTTGGCGGAGCAGGCGAACCCAAGCCCCCCCACAAGGCCGGCAAAGCCGTCGGAAACAATGTCTCCGAACATGTTCCCCGCCACTATCACGCCATAATCCTCGGGGTTCTTCGTGAGCCACATCATCTGGGCGTCTATGTTGGTGCTTTTCAACACTATGTCCGGATACTCCTTGGCGACCCTCTTTCCCTCCTCCCTCATCATCCCGGAGGTCTCCCTTATCACGTTGGGCTTTTCACATATCGTCACCGATGAATACCCGAACCTGTCCGCGTATTCGAACGCCTTCCTGACGATCCTGTGGGTGTAGTGCCTGGTGAAGATCCTTGTGGATACCGCCAGGTCCTCCCCGGGGACATCGTAGAACCTCTTGAACTTGGGGTGGGTGTTGAGCGCGTCCTTCACCTGGGCCGGTGGATCGGTCCACTCGACGCCAGCGTAGAGCCCCTCAGTGTTCTGCCTGAATATCACCACATCGACCCTGGGCTCCTCGAAGCCCTCCACGGTCCTCCTTATGAAGTTCAGCGGGTTCCCCTCGAAGCTCTGACAGGGCCTGATGCAGAGGTCCAGGTCGAAATGCTGCCGGAGCCCCACGATCGGGCTGTAGTAGACGAAGCCCTTCTCTTTTAGCGAGGGGTCCAGCTCCCCTGCAGCCTGATCCTTGGGCTTTGACGTGATCGCTCCGAATAGAGCGATCGGGTGTTCTGCAAGGAGATCAAGGGTCCTCTGCGGAAGCGCGTTACCT
>CBDVER010000263.1:0-3280 GCA_965373055.1 uncultured Thermoplasmata archaeon | reverse complement strand
TATCCGAACCGATACCTCGGTGAGGAGATGACGAATCTACCGATTCGTCTATATCGGTAACTGGAGGTTCTGCCTCAATCCCGAATGGTGGCTGCTGCTCGGCCGCGGGCTCGTTGGATGGAGCCTGCATGGGCTCCGGCTCAGGGATCGCTTCCGGGATAGGCTCGGGTTCAGGTATCGGCACTGGCTCAGGGATCACCTCGGGGATAGGCTCAGGAGCCGTTTCAACGATCGGTGTTTCCACCTGTGAAGGGGGTTCTTCGGCATCCGTTCTCATCAGTGGAGCAACGGGACCTTTTGAGGTCCCTTTGTACTGTTCCATCAGCCTGGAGTATATCTCCTCCGTGATCAAACCCTTCCCATAGAGGTTGGTGAAATATTTCATCGATTGTGATTCTATCTTGTCGTGAAGCTGGGTCGTCACCTTCTTCTGAACCCGGCCAGCTATCCTGGGGGTGACCTTCTTCGGTGGTGCGGGTTTATCGATGGGCGCAGGTTCAGTTGTCGGTTTCGCGGCGTAGATGTCCTTCTCCATGGGAAGATACATCCAGTCGGTATTCTTGAAGAACTCCTTCAGGTTCTTGACCAGTTCATCGGATGAGGAGACCCTCTTGTTCATGAGCCTCTTCAGCAGGTCCGATTCCGCACCGAGCACGAAGGAGAGGTGAAACTGGTTTCCGGATGAGAGGATGTACACATTCACCATATCACCAACGGAAACGGCCCCCTCCTTCTTCTCGGATGCCATTATCTCGATATTGGGTATCTCGAAATATTCACGTACCGTCGCATCCGAACCCATATCTCCCAGAGAGAAACTGCTTCCCATATCCGAGCTCATGGCCCTGCTGTGGTCTCCTCCGATGGCCATCATCCTTTCCGGGGAGTTGATGAATATCATCCTCTCGTTGGTGAGGTAAATGGAGCCCTTTGACGGGTCGATAAGGTTCTCTCCCCCGTACAATCTCCATGTGGTCTTGAGGGTGGGGATAATGGTTTTCTCGGAAACTAGAACACTCTCATTACCGTGTAATATCGGCTCACCCATCACATCGTAGATGCTATTGAATCCATCCTCGTCGCCATAGCGCATGGTTACCCTTTCCCGTAGGATCATCCAGATGTTCTCGGTAATTATATAATTATTTGGATGAAATCGAACGTATTGCCGATCAGATGATCGGATTAGACCTCAAGAGCCGTCGTGATCGATCCTTCCCGAGGCTGATACCCCTTTATCGGAGATAGAGACGATAAAAGGTACGCCCCCCCTCCTCTCGATCGAGGCCGCAACCTTTTCAGGGTGATCGGTCAAGGCGATCATCGAACCGCCCCCACCCGCCCCGGTCAGCTTGGCCCCGTAGGAATGCGGGGCCGCTGCATCCTTCAGTTTCTGAAGCTCCTTTGAATTGACCCCGAGGATCGTTAACAGGGAGTTGTTCCTGTCCATAAGCCCTCCCACCCGTACCAGGTCCCGCTCCTTCAGGGCTTTCACCGCATCCCACACGAGGTCACCTATCTCCTCTATTGTCTCCCTGGCGAAGTTGGACTTTGTATAGAAATTCGCCACCTTCTCAACCTGGATCGGTGTCACGGAGGGCTTTCTGGTGAATCCAACCACAAGGGTCATCGACGGTATGGACAGGTTGTGCACATGCCAGGTCCTGTCGCCCTTGGACAGGGACCAGAGACGTTCATCTTCCTCCCTGGACGAGACGAGGATCCCCCCTCCATGGGCGGAAGCTGATGTGTCGGTGGGGGATGCCCTACCCTGCACGTTATATTCGATCTCGAATGCGTCGCCTGCGCTTCCCTCAATGGACATCCCTCCGCCGATCTGCCTGATGGCAGCGGCCATTGAACAGGATAACGCAGCTGATGAGCCCAAACCGGATGCGGAGGGGATCGAGGAGGATGTGGTAACTGCAAGAGGAGGGCCATCATAGAGGTTCTCCAGTGCCCACCTCGCATACCTGTTCCTCCGGATCGAAAGTGGCCTTCTATCCACGGAGAACCTCTCCGATCGTACGACCCTGATCATCATCCTCCTGTCAAGGGCCACCGCAATTGCGGGTTTGCCGTATACGACCGCATGTTCTCCGAACAGGATCGCCTTTGCCGGTGAGGAGGCCTCGATCATGCAACTCGATCGCCATATATTTAGAAATAATTATGTGTCGATCATCATCTGTAGAAGGCCCATTGGATTATTCTCATCCTGAAACAGGGTGACACTACAGTTTATTAGGGCTTACACCTTTACATATGAACTGAAGTATCGATCGGGAGGACCAGCATGTTACCATCAGAGCACAGAGTCCCATCCGCAAAAAGGGGCTCGGGCTCAATTAGAGCCCCTCCCCTCTACGGGCGTCGGCTCACAACCCCGATCTCGGGAATGGGTAAAAAATGGAACATGAGGTCCAGAACGCTTCCACTGTTCATTGTTGCCCTGCTTTTAACCGTAAATCTCATGTTCCCGGCAGATCGGATCGTTGTGGGTGAGGAGCGCTCATCCTCACCGGATCACGGAATATTCGACAGGATATCCCGGCTGATAGATGAGCAGGAGACCAGGGTGGACGATGAGGAGGTGGTCAGGAGCGTGGAGGCCACCCTTGGAGGGATATCCACCCATGAATATGAGTTCGAGCCGACGGATACCTCCTCATTTAACATCGAGAGGATCACATATGAGGAGCCCCTTACAGAGAGCCCCATAATATTCGACGCGCTTGGCTCACATCCCATCATCAACAATACGGAGGTCCTTGATTGGCTGCTCCCCCCACCCTTGAGCAGCCAGGGCTCCTTCAACTACCTCGTCTTTACCGATGTCGATGGTAACGAGGACTGGAGCCTGGGATCCATGGTCCCGAGGATAGGACTTTTCACCGATTCCTCCCTGGACAAATGGCTGTATATCGATGTGGATGATGACCCGATCACCGGGGATCCCGACGGCCATGACCTCAGGGCGAGGATGACATTTGCACGGGACCTGCTGGAGAGGGATTGGGATGTTACACTCATACCTCCCTCGATAGGTTTTAAGGACGCCGGCCTCAGGATCGAGGTCGAGGCTCTCGATACGACGGCCGGTTCATCCGACCTGGGAGGAAGCATCTACTTCGTCAAGGGGGTCTCCTACGAGGGGAAGAATTACCTCTGGTCCGTGGGTTTCGGCCTGGAGACGTTCCAGGACCGGCTTGAGGTCAAGGTGATCGCCAGGAGCTGGAGTGCCAAACCGGATATGACGATCATAACAAAGCTGCTTTCG
>CBDVER010000262.1:0-3292 GCA_965373055.1 uncultured Thermoplasmata archaeon | reverse complement strand
ATAACAGCGCAGGCCGGCCTCCGGGCACTCCTTGATGTCCCCGGAGAGGACCATTGCGACCTCGGTCCCTCCGGCCCTGCCCGCGGCGATGTCCGTATCGTACCTGTCCCCCACCATAAGCACATCTATTGGGTCAAGGTCCAGAAGGTTCACCGCCATCAATGTCGAGTAGGGGTTCGGCTTTCCCACCACGAAGGGTGCCATTCCCGATGCCGCTTTTAGTGCAGCAACTATGCTTCCCCCCCCCGGAAGGACCTTCCCGTTCTCGCATGGGAGTGTCGGGTCCTCGTTGGTCGCAATGAACCTGGCGCCGTCCCTTAACGCCATGAGGCCGTCCGTCAGCTTGGAATAGTTGAACTGTCGATCAAGTGAGCAGACGACGTAATCTGGTACGGGCCCCCGCTCATCGATGTTGCCCTCTCCCGAGGGTACCACCTCATGCCCGAGGTTCTTAAGCTCCTCTTTCAGGCCCTTTTCACCTATGACAAGACATCTGCTGGGGCCCATATCATCCAGTATGTATCTCGAGGCCGCCATGCCCGAGGTGATAACGTTATTGGAGGAAGGAAAGCCCAGCTCATTCAGGAAGGAGGTGATATCCCGCCTGCTCCTTGTCGGGTTATTTGTCAGGTAGCAGATCCTGATATCCACTTCGGATAGCTTCCTGACCGCCTCAACTGAGCCTGGTATGGCCTCCTGCCCCCTTACCAGAACTCCGTCAATATCTAGAATTACGCCCTTCACGTGAGGTGGAGGCCTCTGATGATTTATTATCATGCCGGGATGGTCTCATCGTGGGGTGACATGCTGCTGGACTGTTTGGAGGTATCGAGAAGAACCCTTCCACCGGAGGGAAGGAACTGGGTGAGGTAGGCCCTGAACCACGCCTCGTTGTTCTTCAGATCGAAGGTGTTGTCCGTGAATAGGCCGGTGGATGAGAAGTATACGATCCCTCCGTCATTGGACCCGATCCTGTATTCGATGGCTATGGGCCCGTACGGGGCGTATTTGTCGGTATCCATCTCCTGTATCTCGTTCTCGTTCATGTCGATGACCGTGAGCTGTTTCGAAGTGGCAAGTAGCTCGTTTCCCCCCTCCGAGCTGTTGAGTCCGTTGGGGCGGTGGATGATCACCTCGTAGTCCCTGCCTCCGATGGTCGAGTAGGATTTGATGAAGTATTTGTTGTACAGATATCCCCGATCGTCGGTGGGCTCTGCGAGCGTCTTGTCCACCAGATAGGGTTTGCCTATGAACTCTATCCTCTCTTCCCCTTCCGAGATAGGTAGATCGCCCAATCTGTTGGCGTTGGTCCCGTCGTCAGCGACGATGACGAAACCCCCGCCCATGATGAAGTTCTTGATGGAGATGTAATTGGAGGTGTTCAGCTCCCTCTCGATCCCGATCAACATGTAGACCGCGTTCCCTGGATCCTGGATGGAATCCAGCTCATCCGTGGACCTCACCTCGCTGTACTGGAATGCGGGGATCTCACCAAGCGATCTCTTCAGCTTGTCGAGGTCGCTCCATGGGCCGTCGTTGCCGTCGCCATTTTCCCCCCCGCCCCCATCCCCGTTGAAATAGATACTGACGCCAATGATCAGTATCAGGGCGGAGACCGCAATTACCATGATCGCCTTCTCCGGATGGCGTTCCTTTTTCTCATCCGTCACACTTGCAAATCGGAGGGTTATTATAACTATCTTTTGGGGACTTGTGTTACTTTACGGTTTGTGTTGGCAAGATAGTTATTATTAATCGATCGACCGTTGTGCTGAAAGGATTTATAACATATCTCCCCACTTTGGCAGTTGTTGATACGATGAGAATATGCATGATCTCCTCGGAATACCCGCCCAAATGGGGCGGCGTGGGCGTTGTCGCCT
This sequence comes from uncultured Thermoplasmata archaeon, assembly GCA_965373055.1. Classification (GTDB taxonomy): domain Archaea; phylum Thermoplasmatota; class Penumbrarchaeia; order Penumbrarchaeales; family Penumbrarchaeaceae; genus JAGLEG01. The sequence goes on along the minus strand of CBDVER010000262.1, from coordinate 1,409 downwards.
ATTACCTCTCCACCTGGATGGCGAGGAGGGGGCACGAGGTCCATGTGGTCACAAGGGATCAGAAGATAGGGTACAAGGTGTCCCATGAGAACATACACGTTCACCCTGTGAAGTGGTTGAGGGCACCAATGTTCTTCACCACCTCGTTTGGAAAGAACGCCGTGAAGTGGATAAAGGGAAGCGGGATCGACTTTGATATCGTTCACGTTCACTCCAACATGGCCCTCCTGCCAAGGAGATACTATGAGATGCTCAACGTCCCCATCGTCTCAACGATGCATGGAACTTGGTGGGGGGAGCGTTCTACCATCGACTTTCGGAACCTCTCTTTTTCCCTGTCGGCGCTGAATGACCTGTCGGTGATGTACCTGGGGCCCCTGTTCGATAGATACGAGGACCACGCGATCAGGCTCTCCAACGGCGTGATAACAATATCCTATTCCGAATGCCGGGCATTGAAGAAAAGGGGAATTAAGAACGGATATGGCCGAAGGATCCACCTTCAGAACGGGATCGACGTTGAGGAGTTCAACCCGGGAAACTTCGACCCGGCGCTGAAAAAGAGATATGATATCCCTGAGAATAACAAGCTGGTCATAAGCGTTGGAAGGTGGGCGGCGAGGAAAGGGATCCGTGAGATGCTGGAGGTCTTCAACCTGATGCATGAGAGGAGGGATGACATCACCTTCTTTCTGGTGGGGTGGGGGCCTCTGGAGGCCGAGATCATGAGGAAGAGGACAGCATACGGCCTGGAGAGGAACCTGATAGCCGTCAGGTCACCCGAACAGGATGAGATGAAGAAGCTTGTAGCAACTTCCGACCTGGCGATGTTCCATTCGTACTGGGAAGGTTACGGCCTGACCTTCGGAGAGGCGCTTGCCTCGGGGACACCCTGTGTCCTGACCGACGTTGGGGGCGCCTCCGAGATGGTCGTGGAGGGAACCGGGAAGCTGGTCGAGGTTGGAGATGTCGAGGGACAGGCGAAAGCAGCTATTGAACTTCTCGAGAGAGAGGACCTGTCCGAGTGGGGAAAGAGGGGTCGTGAGCATATCGAAAGATACTGCTCATGGGAGGATATCGCAGAGAAGACAGAGGGGTTCTATCAATGGATCATAGATGATCCCGAGAACAAGGGGGGTTGGAGGGAAGGTTTCGAGAGATGTCCGGAGCAGTGATCTTATGATAGGGGTTTAAACAATCCTTTTTTCCTAGATAGCATTTTATATCCTGTTCAGTCTCAACGAGATATGGAGGACGGCCACTCTCCTGATGCCGACGAACAGGCAGAGGAGATCAACGTATCACAAGTGGATATCACCCCTGGAAAAGGCATTTGGTCCCTGGTCCGCCGGCTTCTTGAGACCGATATCGAGAAGAAGGATAGGACCACCAAGATATTCCAATTCGTG
>CBDVER010000261.1:0-3295 GCA_965373055.1 uncultured Thermoplasmata archaeon | reverse complement strand
CCATATGGTGCCGCGCCACTCCCTGGCGACAGATGAGGAGATCGCAGCCATACTGGAAAAATATCAGATTATTAAAACCCAGCTTCCCAAAATGCTGATCATAGATCCGTGCGTCAAGGCGTTGTCCCAACAGCACAAGAAGGAGGGAAAGGAGCAGATCCAATTGGGCGATGTGATACGGATCGATCGTGAAAGCCCGACGGCGGGTGTATACCATTATTATCGCCTTGTGATAGAGGACAAGCCGATATATTGATCGCGGGGTGGTTTAGACAATGACATATCCAATACAGACAAAACAATTTTCATTTTCAACAGGGGTGGTACTTTGAAAGATATTGTAGAGGCGTTTTTCAGGAGCAGGAACATAATCAACCATCAGCTAGCATCGTTCAATGATTTTCTGCCTACCCATGACAATCCCAAGTCAAGAATGCAGAGGATAATCGATTCGATCAGGATTGGAGAGGTTGATAACGAACGTGGGCTCATCCGCCTCGACGTGGACAAGCTTGATGAGGAGAGCATAGATGTCAAGCTGGGAAGGATAACGGTCGGAAACCCGATCGTCAAAGAGGCGAATGGAGCCACCCATGAGCACACCCCCTTGGAGGCGAGGCTCAGGGACCTCACCTATTCGGCCCCCATCTCCCTCGAGTTCACGATCATCGAGAACGGCATGGACAGGGAGCCCGAGAAGGTGAAGATAGGCGATCTCCCCATCATGATCAAGTCAAAGAGATGCAACCTCTACCACGAGATGATGTCCCAGGAGAGGAACCTGTCCAAGGAGCAGTACGATAAGGCTCTGCAGGATGCAGGCGAGGACCCGTTGGACCCTGGTGGATATTTCATCATCAACGGCACGGAGAGATCCCTGATCTCCCTTGAGGACCTGTCGCCCAACAGGGTGCTGGTCGAGTGGGAGGAGAAGTATGGCACACCCATGGCGGTCGCCAAGGTGTTCTCCCAGAGGGAGGGTTTCAGGGCGCTCACCTCCGTGGAGCTGAAGAAGGACGGCATGCTGATGGTATCCGTTCCCGCAGCCCCCGCCCAGATCCCCCTCATGATATTGATGAAGGCCCTGGGGATGGATACCGATGAGGATATCGCAAAGGCGATAGTATCCGATGAGAGGATGAACAACACGATATTCGCAAATCTGGAGGAGTGTTCCGAGGCGTATGGCGTATATGTGACCGAGGATTCGCTCAACTACCTGGAGAAGAAGTTCGCCACGGGACAGGCCAAGGAGTTCAGGGAGAAGAAGGTGGAGTCGATAATAGACAAGTCCCTTCTTCCGCATCTTGGGGACCACAGGGACCAGAGGATAAAGAAGGCGATATATCTGGGAAGGATCGCAAGATCGGTCATGGAGCTCAAGCTGGGGCTTCGTGAGAGGGACGATAAGGACCACTATGCGAACAAGAGGATATCTCTCGCCGGGGATCTGATGGAGGACCTGTTCCGCGTTGCCTTCACCTCCCTGATGAAGGATCTCAAATATCAGCTGGAGAGGACGATCACGAGGAAGAGGAAGCTCCGCATATCCTCGGCGATCACGCCCGATGTCCTGAGCCAGAGGATAATTCACGCCCTTGCCACGGGTAACTGGGTGGGCGGAAGGGATGGTGTATCCCAGCTTCTGGACAGGACATGCAACATGTCCACGATATCACATCTGAGGAGGATCACCTCACCCCTTACGAGGTCTCAGCCACATTTCGAGGCGAGGGACCTTCATCCGACCCAGTGGGGCCGGCTATGTCCCAATGAGACCCCCGAGGGTCAGAACTGCGGACTGGTGAAGAACCTTGCCCTCGTGGTCGATGTATCCGAGGGCTACGATGAGAAGAAGCTCGAATCCACCCTCTTTGACATGGGTGTAAGGCGGATCGAGAAGGAGCTGACCGACGAGGCGAGGGTGTATCTCAACGGCAACCTGATCGGCGTTCACCATGACCCCGTAGGCCTTGTGGATTCCCTGAGGAAGAGGAGAAGGCAGGGTTTCCTTGCAATGCCCCAGGAGAAATCCCACGAGATCAACATACGTCATAACAAGCACATCAACTCGGTCATAATCAACTGCGACGACGGCCGTGTAAGGAGGCCCCTCTTCGTCGTGGAGAAGGGCAAGCTCCTTCTCACGGAAAAGAAGAGGGCCGATGTGAACGCTGGCAAGCTAAGCTGGGAGGACCTGGTCCACCAGGGGATAGCGGAGTATATCGACGCAGAGGAGGAAGAGGACCTTTTCATCGCTGTTGACGAGGAGTCCCTGGTATCGGACAATACCCATATGGAGATAGACCCGATGGTCATACTGGGAGCCTGTTCCGGACTCGTATGCTATCCGGAGCACAACTCCTCTCCGAGGATCACGATGGGCTCCGGGATGGCCAAACAGTCCCTTGGCCTCTCGACGGCCAACTACAGGATCAGGTGCGATACCAGGTCGCATCTTCTGCATTATCCGCAGAAGGCGATGGTCCAGACAAAGACCATGGAGTTCGTCAACCTCAACAAGAGGCCCGCGGGACAGAACTACGTGGTCGCAGTGATGTCATATCAGGGATACAACATGGAGGATGCCCTGATATTCAACAGGGCGTCGATAGATAGGGGTCTGGGCAGGTCGACGTTCATAAGGACCTATTCTGTGGAGGAACGCAGGTATCCGGGTGGCCAGGAGGACAGGATCGAGACACCTGGCCCGGAGGTCATGGGTTCCAGGGCGGAGAACTCCTACGACAACCTGGATGAGGATGGGATCATCTCCCCCGAGTTCGAGGTTCAGGGCAAGGACGTCCTGATCGGTAGGACATCACCTCCCCGTTTCCTCGAGGAGCACACCGATTTCCTGACCCCCAGAAGGAGAAGGGAGACATCGCTGACGGTGAGGCCCCGTGAGGCAGGTTACGTGGATACGGTAATGGTTACGGAATCGGAGAACGGGCTCAAACTGGTAAAGGTGACCGTAAGGAGCGAGAAGATCCCCGAGGTGGGGGACAAGTTCGCATCAAGACACGGACAGAAGGGCGTTATCGGCCTCATTACCGAGCCGGAGGATATGCCCTTCAACGAGGAGGGCATCATGCCTGATATAGTAACCAATCCACACGCTATCCCGTCACGTATGACCGTGGCCCATGTTCTCGAGATGATCGGAGGCAAGGTGGGGTCGATGGAGGGAAGGACCATAGACGGAACCGCCTTCTCGGGGGAGATGGAGGAAGACCTGAGAGAGGAGCTCATGGAACTGGGCTGCATACATGCGGGTAAGGAGAGCAGGTACGAT
>CBDVER010000260.1:0-3305 GCA_965373055.1 uncultured Thermoplasmata archaeon | reverse complement strand
CCGGTGATATCTCCTCCCGCCCCTGCTATCTCGCCGTCAAGGGTCACCAGGCGCACCCCGCCCATCAGTTTCCTCAGGGATGCCAGGTCGTTCACGATCAGCGTGTCGGAGAAGACCCACTGGAACGCCGCCTCGTACGTGGGGTCATACGATATCAGGTCGACCGCGAACCCCTTGACCGAGGGGTCGTCCTTGATCGTCAGCGCTCTCGCTCCGGGCCTCCGGGTCGAGAGTTTGTTCAGGGGAAGGAAGGTGACCCTTCCCGCCTTCCTGGACTTCAGCCTCTCGATGCAGGATGACGCCACCGAATCGTTATCGACCACAACGGCCGAGATCCTTCCACCTGCTGCCACCTCCAGTGCGGCCTCATACTCCTCCGGAACGTCCCCCAGCTCACCTATCGTGCCGTAGATGCCCCTGATCTCGCCCCTATCCCTTGCGGTGAGTATCTCATCAACGGCCATCGAAACTCCCTTCTTGAGCTTCTCGGAGGTCTCCACCTCCATCTTCATCGTGGTATAGAGCCTGTTGAGCCTGGTTATCTCCTTTTCCAGGTCCTTGGTCCTGGTGATGAGGTGTTTCTCCTCCCCCCTGGCATCCATGTAATTTTTCTGGAGCTTTTTGACGTCCACCTCTTCGGCACTTTTTCTCGCTTCCCTGAGATCTCCCTCAAGTTCCTCGATCTCGTACCTGAGGGTGGAGATCATCTGCTGTATGTCGGACAGTGATGAGCCCTTCACCTCAAGCTGGGCCCTTGCCCTGTCCCTTTCCAGTACCTTCTCCGAGAGCAGGTCCCTCTTCTTTTCGAGCTCTTTGGAGATAAGCGTGATCCTGCGCCTCATGTTGAACAGCTCATCATCGGAGCTGTCCAGCTCTTTTTCAAGCTCCTTGACCTCCTTCCGCTGTCCCTCCAATTTCGATCCGACCTTCCTGACCTTTGCAGCGGAGCCCTCTATCTCCTTTTCAAGGCGGGCCTTCTTCTTCACGATATCCTTGATCTCCTCGCCGCGAACCCTATCCTCGTTGCCCAGTTCCGAGATGACGTCCTGTGCCGTCTCGATGATGTCCCTTGCCCTCATGAGCTCGAGTTTGGCATCATCCAGCTTCTCCTTCAGCTTCCTTCCTTCCTCTCCGGTGATCTCATCGATCTGGGCGCTGACATCCTTCATCTCCCTATCCAGTTCCAGCCCGATCGATTCGATCTTTCCGATCTCGGCCCCGAGCTCTACCTTCCTCTCATTGGCCCTTGTGATCGCCCTGTTGTAGCTGTCTATCTCCCCCTCCACCCCCTCCTTTTGAACGTGATAGAGGGTCGATTTCGAGATGTTGATATTATTCTGGGCCTCCCTGTATTTCTCCGCCTCCTCCTTCTCCTTCTTCAGCTCTTTCAGGCGGTCCTTGAAGAACTCGAGCCTCCACCTTATGTTCTCCATGTTGGTCTCTGCCCTGTTCCTCTTGTTGATCGCGACCTGGATCTCATCGTCATATCTCTTGATCCCCGCGATGTCGTCGATCTCCTCCCTGACCTTCACCGGTGTTTTGCTTATGAACTCGTTGATATGGCCCTGCATCACTATATTGTAGCCTTCGGCAGAGAGGTGTGCATGTGAGAGGATGTTCTCGAACTCACCCTGGGATGAGCTCTTGCCGTTCACGTAGAAATACGATAGCGTCTGATCGGGGTCCGAGGTGGATATCTTGATCACCCTTGTAAGCTCAACCTCATCGTTATCCCTGGGGATCGTCCGATCCTGATTATCGAATACGAGGGTGACCCTGCACTGCTTGGCCGCCTTCCACCTGTCGTTTCCGTGGAAGATCAGGTCCTGCAGCCTCGTCGCCCTGACCATCTTCGAGCTTCTGGGGCCAAGGATGAACAGGATCGCATCCGCTATGTTGGATTTGCCTGACCCATTGGGGCCAGTGATCCCCGTGAAGCCCTTGAATATGGGGATCTCGACCTTCTTCCTGAAGGTCTTGAAGTTCTCCATTCTTATTCGCTTTAGATACAACAGCCCACCTGCTTGGTATCCTGAGATAACTAGGATACTCTCCTTTAGCGTGAATCCCATCCCGCTGTAGGCATAATGCAACTATAGGGATATATAAATAACTATGAAACATAGTAGAAATCACCCGAGATCCGCCTGAAATGTTCGAGGATCGATATCGGGAGATGTCACTACGGATATTGTAGGTCCCACTAATCTTCTTCCTCATCATCCTCATCCGGCTTCTGCCCGTCCACGAGAAGGTCTCCGAATGCGATCTTCTCGATGGTCTGCGCCACCCAGAGCCTGCTGGTGTGCCTGTCGACATCCTCCCTTATCCTGAGCTCCGATTCAAGCTGTATTCTCACGAGGTGGTATCTATGGTCCTCGATCTTCTCATCCTTGACTATCTGTTCGATGCGGGATGGAAGCCTCATGGGGTGATCGATCACCTCTGCCATCAACATCAACAATTGAGGGACCTTTTTTGGCACCTCTCCTCCGTAAAGGACCCCCAGCGTCTTGCGGGTCCTCTCGTCTATCCGTTTCTTGGATGTCACCAGCTCACCGGATACTTGAACCCACGCCGTTTATTTATCCTTATCTGAACCTTTTCATATACCCCATGGAAAGTGTATATATATCGTAGAACATCGACATCCCATGCCCTATTTCATGGTGGGAAAACATAAATTGGAGGCGGGAAAGATAATATTCCCACTGGAGGAAAATTCTGGCGCCCTGTATGATAAAATGACCGGGGGCCGATCCCTATATTTCATGAAGGCGGCATCGTCAATAGCCACTCATGGGGATCCGATAATTGCCCCTGATGGGAGAGATGCGCTCAGCTGCAGCCTCCATCTGGCGGTCGCGCTTGGAAAGAGGTGCAGGTCGTTAAAGAGGGGGGGGGTGAGGGATAAGATCCTGGGCCTGGGATTGGTCCTTGATGTCACCGATGAGAGGATGCTCCGTAGGCTGAAGGCGGGCTCTCTACCCTGGGACGAGGCGAAGAGCAGGGACTCATTCTGCCCTATGTCCGAGTTCGTCTCCCTTGATGACCTGGAGGATGAGTCATCCATTCACATCTACATGGAGAGGAATGGGAAGGAGATCGTCGATAGGGAGATCAAGGGGGTGATGGAGGATATCGAGTCCTCTATCTCGGATATCTCAAAAGAGCTCACCCTCTATCCAGGGGACATAGTGGCGTTTCTCAAGGTGGGTGACCTGGGTATGGTGGAGGTCGGGGACCTACTGGAGGGTGGTGCATCCCAGATCGCCACGATGAGCCATAGGGTGATAGTGGAGAGT
>CBDVER010000259.1:0-3308 GCA_965373055.1 uncultured Thermoplasmata archaeon | reverse complement strand
TGTCACACGCCAGGGCAAGAGGTGCCCGGGGTAGATATCCCATAAGGCTGATCTACGCCTCGAACATCCCGGTTATACTGATGTCGGCGCTCCTTGCCAATATCAACATGTTCGCCCTTCTTCTATGGAACCATGAGAAGATCAGCACCATTCCGGTCATTGGAAATAACTGGAGGATCGGATTCTACGATCCGGGGTCCACAACGGCGACCGGAGGTATAGCCTGGTATGTTTCAAGGGTGGACGGCCTTCAGAGCTGGCTGCTCCCTATACTGAACTGGGACAGGTACAGCGGCTACGTGGGCGACCATGAGATGTGGCAGGTTCTGATACATATCGTCGTGTATGTCAGCCTGATGTTGTTCGGATCGATCCTCTTTGCCAAATTCTGGATAGAGACGACCAATATGGGGCCGGAGGCGGTGGCCCGTCAGATCCAGAATTCAGGGATGAGGATCCCCGGTTTCAGAAGGGACCCCAGGGTGCTCAAGAAAGTGCTTAACAGATATATCCCGACGGTAACCGTGATATCAGGTGCTTTCGTGGGGCTACTGGCAGCCCTGGCGGACATGGTTGGGACCGTGGGCAGCACATCAGGTACGGGGGTACTGCTGACAGTAGGTATCATCATCCGTCTCTATGAGGAGATAGGAAAGGAGCAGATGATGGAGATGCATCCCGTGCTGAGGGGCTTCTTCGGAAGAGAGTGATAATGGTAAGGGGGCCGTAAGGCCCTTCATATATGTCCTCTCCATCTTTCAGCGGCTTCACATTTCAAGAGGTCGGCCATCAATAGATATATTAATCTCCCAGATACGCATTCAGGCTCTCTGTATCCGCAGGAGGAAGGGAAGATGTGGGGTCTTCACCGGGCAATAATGGTATCGCTATTGATAGCGGGATTTTCCATAATATTCTTCGCCCTATCGATACCCACGGTTTCATCAGTGAAAACCCATACATTTGAGGTGGACATCGAGCCGGGGGAGTATCAGAAGATCAAATTGGAGGAGTACGACACCAGGGGTGATTCCCTCGCCTTGACCCTGGCAAGGGTGGTGGCAACAGGAGATACGTCCACACCCAGATCGCTCAACTATTACATACTCGAAAACCAGTATGCAAAACAATACAGCCACGCCCCGGAATACCTGCTTCAGGAGAAGGCCCTGGTATTCAAGATGAACTATTCGGACAAGATATACAGCCAGGAGGGTCTGAAATCCAATTTGGACGCACAGATGTACCTTATAGTCGACAATTACTGGCGTGACGGCGATGAGAGTGGGGATGCAAACCTGACCGCAAAGGTGAAGATAAACTACTACGTCGATCCCTATGTCCCTGAAAAGGAATTACCGATAATGCAGGTATTTCTCCTGCTGATCGTCCTTCTGATCATAATTGGGGGTATCATCGGCATCATTTTATGGAGGAAGAGGGGAAAAGAGGGGCCCATACCGTTTACCGTACCGCAAGGGCAGTATATGGTCTACAGGGGGATGGATGGTTCCGTATATTATCTCGACAGATCACAATATCAGCAGATGAGCAATGATGGTTCCATCCTTAAATACGAATATATGGGGCACGCCGATATGGTGGGAGGGGTGCCGATAATGGACAGCGTTCAGGCATCCGGCTACCGATCTCAGGATGGCCTGACCCTATCGATGATCGCCCAACCCGAGGGGGGGGCCGCATATGCGGATCAGGCATATCCTCCACAGGAACAGATGTATGATCCTCAATATCAGGGAAACCAGGTTTCGGAGGATATACCCTCTCAGCCTGTGGGAGAAGGGTATGATGCTATCGCATCACCTGAAAGTGTGATCCAGCCTGATCCCGACATTCAGCCCACTTCAGATACGAGGTCCCAGGATCCTCTGGTGGAACCCGTCACGGCCCCACAACAGGAGGAGGGAACAGAAGAGGTGGGATTGGACCCGGCCCCGGTGGAGGCAGTCCCGGAAGTGCCACCCGAGCGGATCGAAGGTGAGTGACGAAGGGGCCGAACGACGAGATGATCCCTGGAACAGTGGGCCCATGAATGGCTGGATCAATGATAGTTATCCTACAGTAGAAAGTATTATAGGAACCATCCCCATTGGAAAGGCAAGGTGTGGGGAATGTTCTTTCATCGGAAGAAGATAATCACGATATCTCTTATGGTCCTATTGATCGCCCTATCGATAGTGAACCCATTGGAGATCGGATCGATATCCAATATCGACGGTGAGGATGCGGACGGAGAGATCGAGAAAACAGGAGATTGGGACGTCACGGGGGCCGAATCATATTTCAATGAAAATATAACCCTTGACGGAAACCTGACCATATCGGGCACACTGATCCTGGACGGTGTGGCACTTATGATAAATGGATCGGATTCCGACCCGTACGTTATCTCGGTCACGTCCGGTGGCATATTGATCTGCCGGAACAACACCATAATATCCGGCCTGAATGAGAGCGAATACCGTTTCACGGCCGCATACGGATCGATGGTCACGATGAACAAGACCCTCCTTATCGACTGTGGGGTGTCCACACCCTCATCCCCACATTCCTGGAAAGGGGTCTATTCGATGACGGATTCATTTTTCCTGCGTGACTCGATGATCTCCGGATCACCCTACGGTCTGATAGTGGACGGTGGTACTCTCCAGGCATCGAATATCACGATCACATCGGTAACCCATTGCGCGATCTCATTGGAGAACGGATCGTCTGCCAACATCACGGGGATGACGTTGATGGGTGATCTCGGCGTTGGGATCATATCCGTTGATTCCACATTGAACATCAGTGATTCCACCTTACATTCCCTGGATACCTCCTTCTATGCGGAGGATTCGACATTTGTTGTGGAGGGCAGCATCCTCATCTCGCAGGCGGACGCATGTCGCGTTGTCTCGTCCACCGGTTTCATCGAGGATTCCATATTTTCAAATGATATCGGATATTCCTTCAGGCTGGAACGACCCACTTCCAATTCTTCGGTGGTCCGGGTTCTGAACACTACATTTAACAATGTCTCCGTTTACGATCCGGGCGGCAGACTTCACGAGTCGTACAGGACGGACCTCAGGGTCGTGACCAATGGAAATGCACCTGCTGCCGGCGCTACCATCAGGGTGCAGGATAATATGGGAACTGTTGTGCATGATTCCATTCTTGGGCCGCTGGGTTCCCTGGATGACCTGCAGCTTGAAGCATTTTTACATAACGTCACCGGTTCCCATGATCGGAACAGAGAAGAGGCGGTCGTGACACTGGGTGGTGCGCCAAGAATCGTGACTCTC
>CBDVER010000258.1:0-3323 GCA_965373055.1 uncultured Thermoplasmata archaeon | reverse complement strand
CCCACATCTACTCTCTGGGAGAACCTGACCTTCATCACCTTCCCCGTCCTGGACCTGAAACCGCTCATCTTCTCGGTGAGGATCAGCCTGCCCTCCTTGATGATCGCCACACGATCACATATGGTCTCCACCTCCACCAGGATGTGAGACGAGAGGAATATCGTCCTTCCCGCCGCCTTCTCCTCATGGATAAGCTTGTAGAACTCCTGCTGCATCAGAGGGTCCAGTCCCGTTGTGGGCTCATCGAGTATTATCAGGTCCGGGGAGTGCATGAAGGCGGACACCAGCCCGACCTTCTGCCTGTTCCCCCTGGAGAAATCCTTGATCCTCCTTCCCAGGTCCAGCTGGAACCTCTCGGAGAGCTCCTCGATCCTCTCCTCTCCCCTGAAATCCATCATGGAGAGGAGGGTGTAAAGATACTCCCTGGCGGTGAGAGAGGAATATGTTCCGAAATCAGATGGCAGGTATCCCACCGAACGTCTCACATTGGCCCCCTCCTTCTGGGGGTCCATCCCGTTTACCAGAACGTGTCCCGAGGTGGGCCTTATATAATCCAGCATGGTCCGAATCGTTGTTGATTTCCCCGCCCCGTTCGGCCCAAGGAAGCCGAATACCTCGCCCCTGTATATCGAGAGGTCCACGTCAATAATGCCCCTGGCCTTGCCGTAGTATTTTGTCAGCTTCTCCGCCTGGATCACGAATTCCGAAGCCATGATATGGAATGCACCACAGCTTATAATAGCATTGGACGGGCGATATCATCCGAAATGATCTCATTCCCACATTTCATCAGAACAGATCGTCGATATATGAGCTGCCGCCCTGGTTCTTCTGAACCGAAGAAGGCGGTTCAGTACCTGGCTGCTGCTGGACAGGTGCGGGCTGTGCGCCCGTCTGTTGAACTGGAGCCTGTGCAGCCGGTGGCGCCGGGGCAGCAGCAGGAGGTGGTGCCGCCATGGGCTGATCCCGGGGGGCTAGCGGCCCGGTCTCCCGAGCATCTGGAGCCGGCACCTCTGGTTCCACCGGAGCCGGCACAGAGGTGTCCGGGATAGGTGTGGTAACCTCCTCCCCCGCCGGCCCTGCAGGAGCTGGCACCTCCTGCACCACTCCTCCGGTCGGATGGACGGCCTGTTGCTGCAGGGGTGGCTGTTCCGTCCCTGGAAGTGGCGTCGGGGCGGCGGGCGGAGGCTGTATCTGCGGTGGGGTCTGGGCCCCCGTCAATGCGGCGCTCAGCTCAAGATCATCAACTATCCCACCGGTGATCTCCCCCTGGTTGGCACCTCCGATATTGGCCTTCTGCACATCCTTTGGGCCCTTTCCGCTCTTCTTCTCCTTCCTCTTTCTGGAGACGACGAATAACATCACCATTACTATAACCACGAGTAGGAACAGCCCCAGCCCGCATGCAGCGGCGATGGCTCCCGAGGATTCAAGGAACGACCCATCCTCATCCAGGCTTCCCGCCGAAGATGAGGAACCCCCATCCTTGACGACCACGTAATTGATCATCCCATCGTCAAAACCGCCGATAATGGTATACTCCTGGCCGCCAGAGGGGAGGAACTCGGGTATATTGAAGAAACCCTCGTAATCGCCGTCGGCGTTCTCGAACAGCAGGAAGGTATCGCTGCCCGCCCATGCCTCCCATTCCATATTCCCGCCCACATACAGGGAAGATGAAGGGCCATCCATGTCTCCCACGAAGAATACGCCGAACCCCATCTTGTTGATGTCGTAACCGATGGACACCTTCAAGGTGTTCATCCCTCCCACCTTGAAGTCCCTGACCTCGGCATATACGCTATCGCTCATGAAGGAGTCGAGGGCATAGCCATACCCATACAGATACTCCCGGATATGTTCATACAACCTACCGTCGGTGGAGTTGTGGTCGGAATACCTTGGATCCCATGGGCTCGGTTCACGGTCGGGAGCATCATTTCTGTCAAAGGGGTCCGTTCCGTAGAACTCCTCCTCGGGATCGCAGATGCCGTCCCGATCGGAATCCTTTTCATAAGGGTCCACGGGATAGTCCCACATATCCTCCGGGTCCGTCCCGAAGTATATCTCCTCCAGGTCCGGAAAACCATCATAGTCACTATCTACGGAATATCTATCGTATGGGTAATCGGCCTCATCCTCCGGATCGGTCCCGTAGAACAGCTCCTCGGCGTCGAACTGCTGGTCGTAGGTGTTGAATCCTAGATAGAGGGAATCGCCATCGCTGTTCCTGGTATTCACGTCGGTGGGATACTCCTCGTCGTCCTCCGGGTCCGTGCCGTAGAACATCTCCTCACCATCGACCTTGCCATCCCCATCCGAATCGGCCAATCCCTCGGGATAGTCGAAATAATCCTCCGGATCGGTCCCGTAGTAGCTCTCGAAATCATCGCCGTAGCCATCCTCGTCGGTGTCGAACATCATAAGGGGATGATCCTCGTCGTCATACGGGTCGGTTCCCAAGTATTCCTCATATAGATCCCCATACTGGTCCCCGTCGCTGTCTATGTATCCGTGGGGAAAATCATTCTTGTCACCCGGGTCCGTCCCCTCGTGTTTCTCGAAACCATCCGTATAACCATCCCCATCCGTATCGGGTATCCCTGATGGATAGTCGAACATGGAGAGGTGGTCGGTACCAACCTCCTGCTCGAAAGCGTCCGAGAAACCATCGGTATCCGTATCCACCCAGCCGAACCCCACGAAAGGTGCAGGGTGGTATCCTACATCCGTCTCGAAATCCAGGGACACCACTCTACCGCTGTTGGTGGGAGTATCAAATGTGATCGAGAATACCCCGGTGTCGTTGGTCATCGCTTTCCCGAAACCGAGGACCTCGTTCTCGTTGTGAGCGTAATAATAAACAACGCCATTCTCTATGGGTTCACGGTCCAGGAACCCCCAGTATTGATGCGTGATCTCCTTCTCATCCATATCGAACGACTGGTCCAATGTGGCGACCTGGAAACCCCGCCCGTATGTTTCAGGAACGTAATAGCCAGGATCCGGACCCTCCTCATCCTGGACGTGGTAGATATCCCCCTCGAAGGTCTGATTGAGGCCATCTTTCTCAACCCATCCCTCCAGGTATAGGTCCTCCGTGACCTCGGTTATGGTGAATTCAGCCTTCCCCTCGCCGTCTGCTATCTTCCTGTCATGTATGTACCCATCTGAAAACGATTCGAAGAATATCTCCGCTCCCGGCACGGGTACTCCGTCCATATCGGCCACGTGGAGCTCGAACGTCCTGTCGTTCATATCCGTGGAGATATCGTGAAACCACACCTGGTAGAAATTGACCGTCAGTCCGAATTCCAACCGTT
>CBDVER010000257.1:0-3335 GCA_965373055.1 uncultured Thermoplasmata archaeon | reverse complement strand
TTTTGAACAATGGAAAGATCCATTCGGGTGAGATCGTATACTCCGAGAATTTCGAAAGCTATACCGACGGTCAGAATATCATGGGTACGAATGGATGGACACAGCATACCAATAACAACAAGGGAACATTTGTATGTGATACCTCGAGACCATTTTCAAGCAAGACGCCAAAAGTGGGCAACCATTTCAACGATCAGGATAACTCCATATCATCCTTTTTATCAGGTACGTTTCTCGTCACGGTGGGAACATACGAATTATGGGCAATGACCAGCAAGATCGATTCGACCTACACGACAACATCCATGAACCTTGTAGGAAAAAATGGAGATAACCCCATAGCACAGGACCGGATCCTGGATGTTGGCTTCTCACAAGGTGGTTTCGGCTGCCGTGGTAGTACGGGCAATTGGAATATGCTGAACACAAACCTAAATGTCCATACATGGTACCGTGTCTCCGTGGATTTCGACTGCACGACACAACTGTGTAATGTATTCCTTTATGACGCTTCGGGCACACTACTTGGTAGTGAAATTGATGTTGGCTTCCAATTTCCGCAAACATCCGCTAAGCGGTTGATGTTATCCAGCAACACGAGAAGCTATAACACAAGATCTTACTGGGACGACATCAGGATCATCGATAGATCCGTATCAGGGAGTGTCATCTCGAACGAGATAGATCTTCTAGTTGGGAAGTTGTGGTCAACACTATCCCTGGACAAGGAAGAACCAGGCAGCAGCATGATCGAGCTGGAGATACTGGATGATTCGGATGAGCCGATAACTTCCATTGTGTATGACGGCAGCGCGTCGGAAATTGACATATCAGGCCTGAACCCGGGAGTGAAGACCATCAAACTCAAGGCAAACTTATATTCATCGGGTTCAGCTCTACCAACTTTGAATGGATGGGGTGTTGAGTGGGATGCAACGAATACGTGGAGGGACTCCTTTCAAACCTCATTGAGATCGGATTACCTCTCCGGCGTGAGGATAGATCATGGTGACGTAAGATTGATCCCCGGTCAGATCAATGGAGTATACGAGAGCGAGCCCATTACGCTCCCAACGAATTCATACTGGGAGACCATGAAAGTGAATATGTCATCGACCTCCTACTCCCGCATATCATTTGATATCCTGGATTACAGCACCGAGAGCTCAATACCCGGATACAGCGATCTCTGGAGCAGGAATGGGCTCCTCCTCGACATGTTAGACATCAACCCGATCGCATATCCTGTGATAAGGGTGAGGGCGAGGCTCAATCAGGAGGACTATGTCGAACCGATCCTCCACTCCATCAGCATATCCTGGATCGGCAACATGTTTCCCTCGATACAAAATTTCAATGTAACACCCGTGTTGATGAGAACCGAATCGACCAGGATCTCATTCGGCGCAAGCGATACGGAGCAGTCACCCCGGGAATTGGACGCCTCCTTTGATTACCTGACCCCAGACGGGACCGAATGGAGAAGTGATATGTGTACCAACCTCGTGTACAATACCTCAAGCGCTACATATGAGTGCGATTTCATAACTGATACGGTATCTCCCGTTGGCGTCTATTTCCTGAGGGTTACGGTGACCGATGAGATGGGAGCAAGCAGGGTGATGGTTTATGACGACAGGCTGGAGGTGAAAAATAACATCCCGACAAAGCCCACGATCATCCTCGGCCCGGAGAACCCAACCACCAGATCGGAGATAACCGCAACCATCATGGATCCGGGTTATGATATTGAAAGACCTAACCTGATGTTCTCCTATACATTCTACATCAATGGGGTAGAGGACGCGGAATCGAAGAAGAACGACCTTCCTGCTGAGGCGTTTCCATACCTACCCGGTTCACGAACGAAAAAAGGAGACATGATCAGTTGTATCGTGATCGGATCTGACGGTTTGAACGATTCGGAAAGTTCCTCCGCGTCGATCCTGATCGTGAACACACCTCCTGAAATGATGGTGGATCATGTGGACTATGTGGTGTTGGATGAGGACACCCCCGATGATACTCAATTGAAACTCAAAGAGATAACTTATGATATCGACGGGGACGACATCACTTTTTCATCACCTGGATCCGGAAATATCACCATAGAGATAGATGATAGTACCGGATGGGTGAATTTTATTCCAGGGCCTGATTTCTTCGGGGAGGAGAACGTCACCTTCATCGCAAGCGATGGAGAGGAAGAGACATACTTTCAGATCAAAGCGTACGTTCAAGGCGTCAATGACATCCCCACGGGAAGCATCATATCGCCCTCATCCAATATTGACGTGGAGCTGGAGGAGATAGTTACATTTTCCGCCCTTGGAAACGATTTGGAATCAGATCCGGAAGACCTCATCTATACCTGGCAGATAGGAGATGGGGTGATCGCACAAGGTCCTGATTTCAGCATGAATTGGACCGAAGTTGGTGAGAAGAACGTATCCTGTTTCATATCCGATGGCGATGAGAAAGCCTACATCGGGTCTGTGATCATCAATGTGTTCAAACCGGATCCTCCATATTCATCCGAGGAGGTAGGGAGAAACTATACTGGATCGGACCTCCCGGTCATATTCGATGTGGATGATGCATTCGGAAATGGTGTGATGGCGAGGAATGGTGATAACCCATCGATCGATCTGAGGAACCTCACCGTGGAATTGGATGATTACAACATGAACATCACACTGGAGTTGGGAGGAACACCCCTCTCTCCAAACAGCAAAGATCCATTTACCTCGGGAGATGGGAGATGGGCATATTATAACATATACTTTGTAACCGCAGGTTGGTCTGAGGATGAGTTCATTCAATCATCTTTGAACCTCAACGATGCCAACATCTACTCCCCAACAGGGCTGATGTCGCTAAATACTGGCTGGGAGTCACATACACTATCATACGGCAATGGTGGAATCTATGGTTCGCCTGTTGTTGATGGCAACAATATCATCTGGACGCTGGATACTAGGACCCTGGCAGAGAATGGACTTCTGATCGAGGATATGCATCTTTGGGGGTCTGTAAAATATATCGAGGTCGAGGAGGGATTGATGATCGGCGGTTATGACACGATTGGCCATGGTTCACAGGGACATCTGGTAGTTGAGGAGAAGGCCGTTACAGAGAAAGAGGAAGAGGAGGGTCTATCTCCCGTTCTGGTCGTGTTCATGATATTGCTGATATTGATCATACTCGGCCTTGTGATCGCCTTGATCCTGTCAAAGAAAAGAGAGAAGTCGAAAGAGGAGGATCTGGAAGGGCAGGAAGAGGAGAAACAGGAGGAAAAGAGTGATGAACAGGATACCACCGCACCAGCTCTATCA
>CBDVER010000256.1:0-3336 GCA_965373055.1 uncultured Thermoplasmata archaeon | reverse complement strand
GGATCGACGTGATGAACAACCCAAGTGGAAGTCTACTGGATTATGAGAATGTGACCTATGGGATCTCACAATCGCTTTGGTTGGGGATCAGCTTCCCATTCTTCAACTCATCTTATGATATGGTCTATGTGAATGCATATGGGTATATCAGTTTCGACTCCAATTACACTGATATCTACTCAAAGGATCTGCCAAATACCCCAGTATGGAACAGTACCATTAACAAACCAGACCGCATGATAGCTGTGGCCTGGTGTAATGCATATGCCAACAACTCCAACGGCGGCATCTGGTATATGACCAATACTGCCGTGATAGATCCATACTGTGTCATCGAGTGGAATACCAATCAGTATGACATGACCTATGAACTGATCCTCTACCAGAGTGGATTGATCAAGATGCAGTACAAGGATACCGGCACCCAATCCAATTATCAGACAGGTTATCAGGTGGTCGCCGGGATCGAGCATGTGTTATCAGGGCCCAGGGTTGGTTACAATGATACGGGGGTTCCTTACGATGATACCGAGGAGAATTTCACCGTATTTTTCAAGGAAGGCTTCATGTACAGCCCCTACGCATCAAGAAACCTGGAGAATGAGCTTGCGGTTGAGTTCTCAACCGGTACCATAGTAAGCGATGTTGAACTGTTGAACGGAGATGGTGAGGAGGAGAATTTCGTCTATGCGGAACATAAATATTATGATTTCCTTGTAAATGTTGATGACTCCAACGGCCCCACTGATATTACAAACGTGAAGATATTCTTCGAGGGCTTTCAAGCCACCAGATATGTGAATGATATTGGTGTAGAACTTGTTATGGAGAGTGGCCTTCCAACGTTCAGATCCATGACAAGTGAGGATATCCTCATTCTCGATATGGTGAACTGCTCCTTTTTTCATGCGGGAGATAATGCGACCGTTCTCTTTCGGGTGATGTTCATGTTCGATTACTCCATGACCGGCAATAATTCGGTGGTATCCTGGGCGAGAGGAAAGAATACCGTCCCGGGATACAATATAACCGAAGATGTGTTCTATTTCGAGAACCAGGTCAGAATGGGCGGGCCGCTTGTCGTTGAAGGTGAGTTCAACGGTCTGTTTGGGAATAATGCTTACACCAGGGAGAACGAGAGTGTGACCTTCTCCGGTCTGATCTTGTTATTTAATAACAGCTATACCGGGATATATCCTCACAATTCCAGCTTCTTCATGACCCTGGCCGATTATGATAATTCGGAATACTGGAAGGACGTAAACATCTCCGGAAGGAACATGTCAATATCCCTTAACATGCCCATGCAGGCCATAACGAAGACCTTCACAGTGGTACTTGAGGAGATGGACATGGACCTTTTCCTGGGAGAGCTTCCAAGTATAAGCCTGATAGTGGATAACAGTCCACCACCAGCTCCCCAGTCCCTTGTGCTCCGGGCCGATTCATACAAGGACAAGAACCAGGCCCTGGATAATGACGATGTGATCTACGTCACATGGTCTCAGGTAAATGACCAGGGTTCCGGTGCAGAGAGATACAGGATATCCAAAAGCTATTCGTTCAACGATCCCCAGACCCTTTATACCGATTGGGAGACGACCAAGATGACCTGGAACGGCACGGAGGAGGGGGATTTCAAACTATTCGTTTGGGCTGAGGATGCCGTAGGCCACTATGGCGCACCCGCCTTCGCTCAGATATTCATCGACAAGAAGGATATCAAATATTACTACGAGGAGTTCACCGTTGCTGGCCTTGATGTAGATGAGATCAAGCTCAATTGGATAAAGACATTGACGCCTACCTGTAAGATCTGGGTGACAGATATCGAGGGGAGCGGGGTGGACGGCGATTCCGTGGAGTATTCGGTCTCAACAGATGGCCTGGAGAATTTCGAGGAGTGGAAGCTCGTAGACCTTGCAGTGACCAAGGAGAGTATCCTATGGGACGATCCATATGTTGTAACCACTGTTAAACCCAGGTTCGTGGAGGGTACCCAGAACTACATCAGATACCGGGCCATGGACCTAGCAGGAAATGGATACACAGAATCTCAGTATTTCAAGCTGAAGATCGACGTAACACCGGTATCCTATGAGGAGGTATTCCCGACCCTCGATGTCTGGCACGACCAGTTGTTCATCAACCAGAAAGAGGTCTCCACCATACTCGTGGATGAGACCTCTGGTATTGACCCGGCACAGATATACTACAGGGTATCCACATCCATGGATGAGAATGTCCGGATATGGGACACCGGGATACAACAGGAGGGTGGATGGAAGAAGTATACCGTATCAGCGACGGATAAGCTTGATGGAAACAGCCGCATCTACGTACATTTCCCATTCGAGGATTTCCTTGAGGGCGATGAGAACGTGATCCAGTTCAGGTCGAAGGATATCGCAGGCAACGGCAAGTCCCAAGATTACCCTGGTTTCACTCTGTCTCCATTGTTCAAGGTCCTGGTAAATACCATTCCGACGGCGGTGATCACCTCTCCGACCGAGGGAGAGGAGTTCATGCTCGGGGAGCTGATAACATTTGACGGTTCGGGGTCCTTCGACAGCGATGAGGACTCTGACCTGAGGTTCCAGTGGAATCAGGTGGTAGGTAATGGCTCGAAGATACTTGGGGACGGCGTGATTCTGGAGCACAAGAGGTTCCAGACAATAGGCACGATCCGGATCGTGCTCTACGTGGGGGATTCGATCCACAGGTACAACGAGCTCACCGGTGAAGATCGCAGGGCGGTCACCCATGTGAACATAATCATCAAAGCCGTAGAGGTTCCAGAAGAGGGCGATGATCGCGATAATGACGGAATGGATGATTACTGGGAATGGCTTCATCAGCTGAACTGGGAGAAGGATGATTCGGGTGAGGATCCTGATAATGATGGATACACGAACTACGATGAATACCTGGGCATTGATAGGCTCTACAGGTGGGACAGGGACGATAATGATGACACCGACCCGAGGAATCCATTGGATAGGCCATTAACATTCGCTAAGGATCCAAGGGATCCGGTGAAAGAGGCACCATTCCAGATATGGGTCTATCTGGTGGTATTGATGGTTGCGATAATCATCACTGCCCTTATTGTCCTGATCGGATATATGAGGGCTCACAAGGAGGAGGAAGGCGAGGAGAGGGAGGAAGCCGAGGAGGAGGCCATGCTGGCAACTCCCCAGATAGATATCCCATCCATGCCCATGGGACCAGCTGGAGTGCCGATGGTGGACACGTCGACACCGGCCCTTCCGGCTCCCGAAGGAGCGGTACCGGAACCTCAGCCTGCCGAGCCGATGCCAGCCCAACCGATACAGT
>CBDVER010000255.1:0-3339 GCA_965373055.1 uncultured Thermoplasmata archaeon | reverse complement strand
AAATTGCTACTAATACCATGGCCAAGATCTTCTTCATCGTATCTCCTCCAACAGCTGAAATACCTCAACTTGCAACAGGTTCTTTCCCTGCCTCTGGGAAAATAGTAAAAGTATATATAAATCTTCTATGTGCTGACGTTTTCCTATTATATATACGAGAATTTATCCTGATAACGAACACATATTTCGAACCTGGCCCCATCCATGGCCTCCCCGCTACCTTCACAATATGCCACAACCTCAACGATCCACTGGAAATTATGATCCCGTGAACCTTTGATCCCTCTAATTGTTACGACCAGGTTGAACGGGCTTCACCATCTGAGGGCCTGCTGGTCTGACCATGGCTGCCTGGGGAGATATCCCAGGCCTGATAACAATACCACCGCTGTGCGGAGGAAGGGCGGCCATTGCGGGCCTACCCAATGCTGGAAGGCCCGGCATGATCGCCGGCCTTACGGGGGTTGGTGATGGCCCGTATCTCAGGGACGCAGGCATGAGCGTGGGCTTATTCGAATCCGAAGCGAAATCCCCAAGGAATGGTATCCTGTCAGAGAGGCGAGCCAGTGGGAGTTTCTCCATGATGTCATGGACCTTCTCCCTTCTCCTCTGCTGGGCGGATTGATACCTGGCCATCCTCTTGGGATCTTTTGACGCCCTTGTCTTGTTTACAAGAGCATATGCGCTGACAGCGCTTACCAACATGGCCATAACCGCAAGTGCCCATAGGGTGATCGGAACAGCATAGCTGGTCTCCTCAACATCTCCGGAAGTGCCACCTCTCACCTTCGGATCTCCGTCGTTTTCACCATCGTTATCCCTATCGTTCCAGAGCATCGGATCATATATGTGCGTGTCCGCACCCTCATCTGCATAACCATCCTTATCCGAGTCCTTTATCCATCCCTTGACCGTCGGGAAAAGATCCTCATTATCGCCGACACCATCCCCATCCGTGTCAACCCATTCGGACGGATCGTACATAAAATCATCCTCCACATTGAACCATCCGTCTCCGTCGAAATCCAGATCAGGCAGGTTAACTATCCTATCGATAGCGATAGATACCTCGGTCACCGCATACGTTTCACCGTCCCAGGCCCTTACCTGGATGGTCTTGCCTTCCTGTCGGAGATCCATCCCCTCCGCTATCAGGGTTATTCCCCAACTGTTGGTTCCCACGGCCTTTATCCAATCATCGTTCCAGAATATCTCCACCCACTGTATGCCCTCAATATCATCAGCAGTGCCCATTATGGAGAATAGGCCCGGATCGACAAGGGAGTTCTCCAGTGGCCTGACGATCTCCACCGAAGGTGGATCGTTTATCTCTCGAACCAGCAAGTTGATCTTTGTCTGCAATGTGAATTCACCATCTGTTGCTGAAATTGTGATGGTACTCCATCCGTTCCAGTTTTCAACGATCGGCTGGAAGGACAATATATGGGTGCCATCTTCCATCGGTGTAACCGTGAGATCCACAAAGGTCCTATTCGTTTGCTCGATCTCGACTATCGAAAAATCCTTGATCTCATTATCAATATCCACAATATACTGGGTGAGTTCCAGAACATTGGTCTCACCCTGGTCCTCGTTCACATACTGATCTTCTATGGTCAGCCAGCTGAGCTCATCGTTGACGTTAAGAACCTCCACAAGGAATTTGATCCTTGGATTATTTTTCAGGTTCCATTCTGCCCTATCCGTCGCGTACATGGTAACCTCAACTATCCCGTTCCAGTCCGATAGGCGGTCCATCTTGACCACCAGCTCATTGGAGGATCTCACCCATTCGATCTCGAATCTTGCAGATTCATCATACTCGTATATCAAACCCGAGAGATCCGGGATCGGGAGAAGTGAGAGGTAGTCCCCGTCAACATCCCTGAAGAGCTGATAATCATCAAGATCCAGAACTATCGTCTCCTCGGCTCCCTCGAATGCATACAGGGTCGGCAGGGATTCCTGTGTTCTTAAAGGAACATCATTCACCGGCTCGACCGATATCTGGAAGGTCGGCGAAATAAAAGCCCTGGACGGAACACCTCCCGGGCCTCCCTTATCGGTCACAACTATCTGCCCTGTGATCTCGGGTATCGTGGAGTATTTCGTGTAGAAATTCAACGTCCTCTGGGAATCCACCACGATCTGATCCTGATCGTTGATATACGCATGGATCTTATTCGCCCTGGAGCCGGCCAGCATGATATCGAATTCCAGATCGCCCACATCCGTGTAATCATCCGTGAAGAACTCTTTCAGGTCATATCCGAACGTCTTCAGTTCATCCTCTTTCAATTCCAGATCAGGTAACGGCTGGGTCATCCGCGGTTTCGCATTGTATTCCACGTTCAATCCACTCAGATAGGCCATTCCGGAACTCTGCGCACCCACCCCGATATATATTCTGATCTTGGGGTTGTCCGGGTCCAGAAAATCTGGTACGAGCCTGTCGATCACCTTCGATAACAACTTTCCGGTGGAGTCATGTTCGATGGTCACCGTTGCATCGTATCTGACGTTGATCGCCTCCAGGGTGATCCTTCCAAAGGTATCCGAATGGACCTCCATGGGAACATTGACCATCGACGTGCCCCATGCATCCTCTGTAACCGCTGATGGCAACCTCGTATCGAGATATTGCTGAAGGCTGGTTGTGATATTGAATATGTGAAGGTCCTTGAACTCCCCTTTCTCATGGACATCATTGGTTGCCGAAATGGCCCCAACGTCAAGTCCCACGTTCTCGGGATAGACTACTTTCATCTTCCATGATACGATGTTATTGGATGAGCTTGATGAGGATATTATATCCACAAGGCCATCCGAATCAAGGTCCGCAGCGGTCATACCGCAGGATCCGGAATATGTGCCCACATTATGCCTGATAAAGCCCTTGGAGATATCATCCGGTTCCTCGTACCAGTAGACGGTAGAGCCGTAATTGAAGAAAATATCGATATAGCCATCTCCCCCCACGTCACTGGACGTGATGTGGCTGGAACCCCCGGACCTCAGGGTCTTCGTCCTCCAGGAGCCCTTGTTTTCCGGGTTTTCATAGAACCTGGTATAGGAGTTGTCGCCAACGACTACATCGGTCCAGCCGTCAGCCCTGGGTATCGCCATTATCGTATGCGGATATCTCAGGCCTCCTCCTATCTGCGAGCTCGACCACGTCCCGGTGGGGTTGTTGTTCTTGTAATATAAGGCAGAACCGCCACTCCAGGAACCAGATACAACCAGAATGTCATTGTCCCCGTCTCCATCCATATCACCGCCATAAATACCCCTTGCATAGGAGATTCCGGGTGCGATCTTGTACATGGGCCATGTATCGAC
>CBDVER010000254.1:0-3347 GCA_965373055.1 uncultured Thermoplasmata archaeon | reverse complement strand
ATCGGACCTGTGTTTCAGCACCCTGGTGAACGATTCCAGGTCGGACCCCTCGACGAGATACTTGAAGAAAACGGCCGGCCTTGAGAGGTTGATGAGGAAGACCTGATGGGCGTCATGTCTGGAGAACTTCACATCCTCCCTGTAGCCCATCGCCGACATCTGCTTGACGAAATCCCTCATGACCCCGGTGGGGCCCAGGTCCTTGAGGGGCGCGTCCCCCGACCGTCTCGAGGGGAAGGCCATTGATGGCCTTTTGGGGCTGAGCGCCTCGTTCGAGGGCATTATGGACGCATCCATCTTGTGATGGTCATCCTGGTCCCGGGCAAGTTTGGGGCCCTCACGCAATCTGGAGAGAGACCCATCCACAAGCCTCTCGAACTCCATCCTGCTCATCTTCCTGTATCCGTCGTCGAATATAAGATATATGAGCTTGCCCTCCCTGGGGAGGTTAACCCTTATAAGGTCCAGCCCCACCACCGAATCGGACCTGTTTATGGTGCCTTCCACCCGGATCGCCGCCCTGTAGAGCTCAAGGATATCGTTCTCGGTGGTGAATACTATCGGGTCGGCCCCTTTATCCATCTTGGCCCTGAGCTCCCCTATCAGCTTCTGGTCCTCCGCCTTCTTCAGCTCCAATTTGGGGATTATAACCGACGTGGGCGTCATCTCATATGACCTGTCGGAAACAGTCACTATCAGATCCACGCCCGTGAGCGATCTCAATGATAGGAACTCGGAGAGATACTCCAGTGAGTTCAGCATATCCACCCCTTCACCGGGTACCCTGAACGCAATTGCAGTTGTGTCCCCCTCCTCTATCCGGCTGTATGCATGATCGTCCATCTTGGCCCTGAGACGGAATATCATCTCCTGGGAGATACTGGCCTGTTCCACTTGTACGGTCATGTCCCTTGCTCACCTTCGCCATGTACATTCTTGCGGGCATAGAAAAACCTTTGGAGGGGGAGAGGGGTCTCCGTTTGATGGGATTTGAGGGATAGTTTTAAACATTCCTTTTTTGTACACCCTATCATGGACCCGTCACAGGAATACTCCGATTCCTTCAAAAAAGCCGTTGCGGATGTATTTGCCCGATTGGGCATAACAGGCGACCCGATCATAGAGGCGCCGAAGTCCGGGGAGGCCGATCGATGTCTTGTCTGCTTCCCGCTCGCCAGGGAGCTTGGAGGAAGGCCGGATGAGATCTCCAGGAGGATCGAAAAGGAGATAGTGGTCGACCCGAGGTGGTCCATCTCCTCCCAGGGCGGCTATCTGAACTGCATCTTCGACGACGGGCGGTACGTTCGGGATTGTGCATCCCACCTGTGGGGGCTCGGGGAGGATATCATGGGGGAGATAAAGGAGGGCGAGAGGCTCATCGTTGAGCATACGTCCGCCAATCCCAACGGGCCCTTCCACGTGGGAAGGGCGAGAAATCCGATCATAGGGGACTCGCTGGTTCGTCTGATGAGGTGTGCGGGCCACGACGTGGAGGCCCAGTACTGGATCAACGACATGGGCAAGCAGGTGATGATACTCGTCTGGGGGCTCGCCAACATATCCAAGGACGAGGTGCCACCCTCAGAGAGGGAGAAGCGGGACCACGAACTGGTGAGGTTCTATCAGGCTGCCAACGGGAGGATGGAGGCGGAGGAAAAGGTCCAGCAGGAGATCAACTCCATGCTCAAGAGGTACGAGGAGGCGGTGGCGGCGGGCGATCATGACCGGATAATATCCGATACTGGCTCCAATATCGTAAGGGCGCACGAGGTCCGAAAAGCGTGCGACCTGGTCCTCGAGGGGATGAAGGAGTCGCTGGGGAGGCTCAACGTTTTCATGGACAGCTTCGTGTACGAATCCATGGTGGTCGAGGATGGGTCCCTGAAGGATGTGATCGAAAAACTTTCGGAGAGCCCACTCTGCCGTGATGAGGGAGGGGCGAAATACCTCGACCTCAGGGAGATCATCAAGGGTGGGGAGGATGACAGGTTCAAGAAGAGGTTCGTATTCACCCGGTCGGATGGGTCCGCCCTCTACACCACACGGGACCTGGCATATCATGAATGGAAGCTCAACAGGTGCACGAGGGCGGTCAACGTCCTGGGCGAGGACCATAGATATCAATCAACGCTGCTGAAGCTTGCGCTGAAGGAGATGGGTTCCGATAGGTTCCCGGAGGTCGTGTTCTACTCCTTCGTATCCCTTCCGGAGGGGAAGATGTCCACCAGAAGGGGGCTGGTGGTATATCTCGACGATCTACTGGACGAGGCGGTGGAGCGGGCCAGGGCGGAGGTCCTGAAGAGGCGGGGCGACCTCTCGGAAAGTGAGGTTGAGGGGATATCCAGGACCGTTGGCATCGGGGCCATTCGCTTCAACGTGATCAAGGTCCAGACGGAGAAGAAGATGACGTTCAGATGGGAGGATGCACTCAGCTTCGAGGGGTCCTCCGCGCCCTTCATCCAGTATTCCCACGCCAGGGCCTGCTCGATCCTCTCCAGGGCGGAGATGGAACAGGGGGAGATCGATTGGGGCAAACTGGTGGAGGGGGCCGAAAAGATGCTTGTCAAGACGCTGTCTCGATTCCCCGGGATGGTCAGGACCTGCGCCGCCGGAAACAAGCCCCACCTGATGGCGAACTATCTGGTGGGGTGTGCCTCCTCGTTCAACGAGTTCTACCGGGACTGCCACGTGATCTCCGAGGAGGATCCGGAAAGAAGATTGGCGAGGCTGGCGCTGGTCGAGATGGCGCGGAGGGTACTGAGAAAGGGGCTCTGGTCCCTGGGGATCAACGCCCCGGAAAAGATGTGAGGGGCACTTACATAGTGCCATCATCACATCTCATGGCAAAATGATGCCACATTCTACCTTATCAGAGCGGGGACTTGCAGTTTGGACAGAGGAACCACCCCTCCTCGACGCGTGCTCCGCAGTGGCCGCAGGCCGGCCCTGATCTCTCCGGAGCATTGTGAGCATTTATAGGTGGAGGAAGTATGTTTCCCGTATCTACAGGTCCGAGGTTATTTTGCTCCGACATTGGCAATTGGCCATATTGGGGCGCCTCTCCTATGTTCTGATAGGCCGCCGCCTGACCATCCTCGGCCTCAGGGCTTTTTTTCCATATCAGCATGAAGCCGATGATTATCGATATGATGAGGACGGCAGCGATGATCGCACCTATGATGTAGGCTATCGGAATTCCCTCCGGATCGGGATCCGGATCGTCTGGGATCACAGGTGGGATCTCCACGGTGAGGGTCATGGAGGTTGTGGTGTCCAGCTCAGAGTCACCATCACTGACCGTTACGGTGATCTGGTATGTGCCCGAGGCCACATAGGTGTGGTTAACG
>CBDVER010000253.1:0-3348 GCA_965373055.1 uncultured Thermoplasmata archaeon | reverse complement strand
CCGTATGCCCGGTGGTGTGACAGGGACAGCCCGTGAGGGCCTACCTATGTCGATCTTTTTTATATCTGTCACGATTTTGTCCCACAACACATTTATAATAATAAGGCCAATATTTTCCTCCCTGAATGGTGCCGGAGGCGCTCCAGCCATTGTGAAGGAGGATAGATATGAGCTCGTATCCGAGAGGCCGAATATTTCTTTCTGTCGTCATCTCATTGCTGATAGCTCCTTTCATAATGGAAGCCTACGGATATGTTGAGGATCATTATGGGTTCGAGCGAGATCTAAAAAGCCACGTATCAGGTATTGTCTCCGTCGAGGCATCTCCGGATGGAAGATATCTTGCCACAGGAGGGGACTGGGGAGACCTCACGGTCAAGATATGGCATGCGGCCAACTGGACCCTGGACAGGACCCTGACGGGTTATTCATCTGGTATCTATGAGATGAAGTGGTCTCCAGATGGTAATCTGCTTGCTACAATGACGGGTAACGGTGATGTCTGGATCTGGAACACGACCAGCTGGTTCAGGGAGAGGATCATAGTTGATAATTCAACAAGAGGGATAAACAGCATTGAGTTCTCCCCCGACGGATCGATATTTTCATATCTCTCATATGATTATTGGTCGTGGGAGGATCCGGAACCCAAGCTCAGGCTCCTGAGCACCGGGAACTGGTCCGTGTACAGATCTATAGAACTGGACGAGTACAGTACTGATCACGCCTGGTCCGGGGACGGGAAGCATGTGTCGGTGCCCTACAACGACTGGATGTCCGCTAAATACGGGTTTACTGTATATCAGACATCCAACTGGACGGAGCTCAAGGATATATCGAATTACATTCAAAGGATGAATCTGGTAAAATTCAACCCCTCGTCCACCCTGTTTGCAGTTACGCACAATTACGGCCTTAATGTCTATAATGTAAGTTCCTGGACCACCATATGGACATGGACCTTCGATCCATCAGGCGGTTGGAACGAGCCCTCATCCCTCAGATGGTCCGATGACGGTTCAAGGCTCTCATTCGGCCTGTGGGGGGACCAGGAGGTATTGATCTACAATACAGGCAACTGGACCAGGGAGCAGGAGATCCCCGGATGGTATCACGACTGGGCGCCAAATGGCACCTGGATCGCCACAGCCGGAGACAGCAACGATATCAAGGTATTCAGCCTCGATACCGACAGGGATGGTTTCGCCGATCGGACAGACGCTTTCCCGCTGGATCCCGCTGCTTCCCTGGATACCGACGGGGATGGATGGCCGGACAGGTGGAACCTGTTCAAGACACAGGAGGATTCCACAACGGGTCTGAGATTGGACGATTTCCCCAAGGATCCCGCCGCCTCCCTGGATACGGATGACGATGGACACCCCGACGAGTGGAATCCCGGCAAGAATGCGAGCCACTCCACCACGAACCTGACGCTGGACAAGTTTCCCACCGATCCCGCCGCGAGCAGGGATGACGATGGGGATTGCTACCCTGACGAGTGGAATCCCGGGATGGGCCCCGATGAATCCACAACCGGTTTGAGATTGGACGATTTTCCGAAAGATCCCTCCGCTTCCCTGGATGCCGACGGGGACGGCTGGCCCGATATGTGGAACGGCGGCAGGGATGTAAACGATTCCACCACGGGGCTCCATCTTGACAGGTTTCCGTCCGACAGGGCCGCGTCCCTTGATTCGGACCTCGATGGATACCCCGACGGCTGGAACGATGGCATGTCCCGGCCCGATTCGACCACCTTGCTGAGGTTGGACGCGTTCCCCCTCGACGGGGCCGCAGCGGTAGATTCCGATAAGGACGGGTACCCCGATCATTGGAACGATGGGAAGGACGCTCTGGATTCGACCTCCGGCCTGTATATTGATATGTTCCGGGATGATCCATCGGCGTCTTTGGATACGGACGGGGATGGTTTCCCCGACGAGTGGAACGACGGGATGAGCGGGGAGGATTCCAACTCCGGTTTAAGATTGGATGATTTCCCATTGGATGGAGCAGCTTCCCTTGACAGCGATAGAGATGGGTCTCCTGATGGATGGAACAGATGGATGGACCAGGAAGATTCCACCACCGGACTCTACCTTGATGCGTTCCCGCAGGATGTTGCCGCTTCGGTGGATGGGGATGGGGACGGTTGGCCGGACGAATGGAACGATGAGATGACGGTTGAGGATTCCACCACGGGGCTGCATCTGGATGCGTTCCCGCTGGATGTTTCCGCTTCGGTTGATAGTGATGGGGACGGCTGGCCGGACAGGTGGAACGTCGGCCACTCCAAACGGAGCTCCACCACCGGCCTGCATCTGGACGATCTACCGCTGG
The DNA here is from genome assembly GCA_965373055.1 of uncultured Thermoplasmata archaeon. Lineage (GTDB taxonomy): Archaea > Thermoplasmatota > Penumbrarchaeia > Penumbrarchaeales > Penumbrarchaeaceae > JAGLEG01. The sequence continues at coordinate 1,005 of CBDVER010000253.1, read as the reverse complement.
ATGCTGCTGCCTCGGTGGACGGTGATGGGGACGGCTGGCCGGATGAGTGGAACGATGGGAAGGGCGCCTCCGATTCAACAACAGGCCTTCACATCGACAGTTTCCCCACAGACCCGTCTGCGTCACAGGATCGGGATGGTGATGGTTTTCCTGAGATGTGGAACGGTGGGATGGGGGCGGTCAATTCCACCCTCGGCCTCCACCTGGACCTCTATCCCGACGACCCCTCCGCCTCAAGGGATACCGACGGTGACGGGTGGCCGGACCATTGGAACCCCGGAAAGGGCGAGGAGGATTCCACCACCGGCCTGCATCTTGATGATATCCCAGACGACCCCGCGGCATCCGTGGATACGGACGGGGACGGTTTCCCGGACGAATGGAACGATGGGATGGGTGAGGAGGATTCGTTCCTCTATCTGCACCTGGACGCGTTTCCACTGGATCCCGCTGCGTCCGTGGACAGCGATGGTGATGGTTATCCCGATGGCTGGAATGATGGCAAGCACTCCGTCCATACGACAAGTTCGCTCTTGATCGATGCGTTCCCGGACGATCCCGCTGCGTCCGTGGACAGTGATGGTGATGGTTATCCCGATAACTGGAACGATGGTATGACGGGGGATGATTCCACTTCCGGGTTGAGCCTGGATGATCTTCCGTTGGACCCCTCTGCCTCTTCTGATACCGACGGGGACGGCTTTCCGGATGAATGGAACATCGGCAGGGATGAGGATGACTCCACGGAGGGCCTCCACCTGGATATGTTCCCCGGGGACGGTTCGTCCTCAATTGACAGGGATGGGGACGGCCATCCGGATGGATGGAACGAGGGGAAGGGGGAGGCGGACTCCACGACCGGCCTTACGCTGGATCATTTCCCCTGGGACCCACTGAGGTGGGATGAGGAAGCGGAGGCCGAGGAGGGGGGCTTTGAGATCGACCCCATGTTGTTGTCGATCCTGGTGATACTCGTCCTGGCCGCTATTTTGGCCGTTGGGTTGT
>CBDVER010000252.1:0-3357 GCA_965373055.1 uncultured Thermoplasmata archaeon | reverse complement strand
CGTCAACGGTATAATGATAGGTAATGGGGGAGCCTCTATCATCCTCAAGGCCTGAAATGGATATCAATGGGTCGGTATCGTACCAGCCGTTCTCACCCGTTGGATCCTTCGGTGAGGGTTTGATCACCGTGATCGGGTCAGCCAGATCTATGCCGACGTCAACGTGTCTCTCCTCCTCCAGATTTCCCGCGATATCCTCCGCGAAGAAATGTAGGTGGTGGAGCCCTTCACCAAGTGCCGGTATCGAATAGTTGAGCGAGTGGTTCGTCTCCCCGTACGGGCCGTCGCCGATCCTGTAGTGCACAACACCCTTCTCATTCGGTCTCAGGGTGATGTTGACATCCTTTTGGTACCAGGTTTCGATCACGGGGTCATCCTCCACCTCCATGGTCGTTATCGGTGGTATGATATCGGAGATCCTGACGTATCCAAGGTGTGGGTTGTGGTTCTGTTTCCTGACGGTCAGGTTTATGTCACAGAACCAGTCCAGCTCCAGTTCGAAACCGGCCTTTCCGTTCTCATCGGTCGTTCCCAGGGAGAACACGCCCCGCTGAAAGTTCTGCAGCGTGACGTTGGCATCCGGAACCGGCTCGCCATTTTCGCTCTCAACGGTGACGATGATATAGGGGTCCAGGTCGTTCTCGTGCTGCACCTTGACGGAGAGCGGCCCCTCGTTCCCTGTCCATATATCGGTGGCGGGCTCGCCAAGGAGCGTATACTCAAGCCAGCACATGGAGACCTCGGCGTTGTTCGCGTTGTTGAACTGGCCGGCCCACATTTCTGCATAATGTCCTTTCGCATCAGTGAAGGACCTGCCCAGGTTGTATTCGTTCAGGCCGCCCACCTGCCTGGCATAGTCCTCCTGAAGGCCGTTATCGTAGGGAAGGTATCTGTTGGCACCCAGGATACCAACCGAGGTCCTCGAGGAGCCGATATAGCCAATGGCGCCCCCGTTGACATTCTCGGTAAAGGCCTCGCCGAGGCAGTCGTTGAACCTCTGCGAAGGGCAGCCAGAGGTGTCGTCGAACCACGTGGTCAGGCATGCCAGGGTCGAGATGACGGGCAGCATTGGCCCGTTCGTGAGGTCCCTGGCATCCCTGTCCCGGTAGACGACCCCGGCCCCGTAGTTATCGCACCAGACCGTGGGTCCGCCGTGGTCGACGAACTGAATGATCCCCCCGCCGTTCCGTATGGCATCATCCAGGATCGAGACCGAGAGGTTATCGAGGCTCTCGTAGAGTTCGGACCTCATTCCATATGCCGATGAGAGGTATTTGTCCCACAGGTAGTTGGAGTGCGCCGTCCCGTCCCCTTCATTGTGTGTATTGGCGGCTGCCAGGATAGCGTTTCCCCCCCAGTTGTTATCGCTCAGGCCCGTCTCGTAATCGATCAGCTGCTGGACCTTCCCCTCCCATACGTCGGGATCGTTTATTGCCAGCCTCGATACGTACAGGTCGGGAATGATGTCCTCCATGTCGCCTACCTCGGCATACAGGCCGTCCCCGTCCAGGTCCCACGTTCCATCCAGGCAGGAGAAATATGAGTCCGCAGGGATGAAGCCGTCGTCCCAGCCTGCATAGGCATCGGAGTCCACGACCCTCTTGGTGGGCACCTTGTCCCAATCCCCGGCCAGGAGGACGAATTCAAGCGCATCCCACTCATCCACGACCTCGATGAGGTAATCCCGGAGCCTGTCCGCATCGTCTCCGGGCCCCTGATACTCCTCCAGTATATCCTCGATGTTCACTATGGACGTGGCCGTCCCCAGCTGATTTCTCCAATTTGCAAGAGGGACCAGGCTCTCCCTGATATCTTCGGACGTCACGATAAGGTAGATCGGATTGACGTCCAGGTTCGATGAGATCGACAGTGTCCCGGGAACGTTCAACGGGTCGCCCTCCGATCTGGTGGGCGTCGGCCCGGACATATCCCCGCTCCACTCTATCTCGACCTCCACGCTCTCACTGTGCTCCACATCTCCTGAGTCGGTGAGGAGAACCGGAGAGATCCACAGGGAATATATGTGGAGGAGCTCACCGTTCTGACGTCTGTATCCCGCATGGGATAACCTGTGCCTTTCCAGGGGGTAGGAGATGCCCTTGACCCACGAATGGAACGGCTCCTGCTCCTCCCAGGGGGTCACGGCCTCCGGCATGGTCTTGAAGGCAGGGCCGATCCTGACGGATCTGGTATCGAGGGTTTTCGTATCGACGGATATGATATCCCCTTTTAGGGATATGGAGGTCGCCAACCACGGGACCATGGGGGTGCCGGGCGTGGGGTCCACAACCTCCTCCCAATCGCCGCCATCAGAGAAACCAAGTGAGATCCGGCCGCCGATCATGGATGTCGAGACATGCAGGATGGATATCGGTGAAAGTGGGTCTTGAGAGGTGACCATCCTATTTCGGACCGTTATCACCGTCTTGAAGGTATCATCCCCCTGCTGGATCGCAACATCGGCCTGCGCATCGTTCCGGATGGCGGATATAGTCATCATCGGGATGATGATCGATAGAACGATGAATGTGGTCCAGGTGCACCTTCCTTTTCCGGTCACGGTAAGCGATACTGGATGCTGGACTTAAATTTAATGGTGTAGCCCAAAATACGGATTATGATACATTGTGCATTTTGGCCACATGGGCTCAAGCTGTAAACAGGCCCTCACCCATCAAAGGGGTCATCTATAAAGCTCTCGGCAGGACATGGGCCCAGACATGATCCGCAGTGCGTGCATCGTTCGGTATCTATCACCACATGCCCACCTTTGCCATTGGCCTTCAGGGCCCCTGCAGGGCACCTGCCCACGCAGATCCCGCAGCCAATACAGCCAGTGCTCCGCTTGGCTATCGAGCGCAGCATGGATTCCCGGCCGTTGATCTCCCCCTCATCCCTGCCCTTGAGGATCAGTGTTCCGTCCGAGAAGATATCCAGTACCGACCTCTTTCCGGGCCCTCCGCTCTCAAGGACCTCCCATCCCCTCGTCCCGGGGATCTCCCGCACCTCTCCGATGATGTTCAACAGGTTGATCAGGGTCCCCCAATCCACGCCCGGATCGATCATTCCCTCCCTTGATATCCCATATTCACACGTCCTGTGCCCCTCCACGAGCACTACGGGGTCGCCGCCGAATGACCTCCTTCTCCCCGGTTCGAGGAGCTCTTTCTCCATATCAAGGGTGCGGGCCAGTTCCCTCATGTGGGGGGGAAGCCGTTTGAACCTGTGAAAGCCGTATTCAAGCCACTCCCTGGGCAGACTCCTGTCGGCCCTCTCCTTCTCCAGCGCATCCATCCATTGGGTCGTATCCAGCTCTGACCTATCCAGTGAATACATCTCCGATAGGTCCACAGATGG
>CBDVER010000251.1:0-3360 GCA_965373055.1 uncultured Thermoplasmata archaeon | reverse complement strand
CTTGTCGCCCGGCAGAACCTCTGCCACCACTCTCTTTATCCCCACCTCCTTTGCCACCCTCTCGGCTGTGGACCGGTTGTCCCCGGTCAGCATCACGACATCGATGCCCATCCGGTTCAACTCCGTCACCGCATCCTTCGAGCCCACGTGGATCGGGTCGTTCACGCCGATGATACCTATGAGCTTCCCCCCTGAGGCCACCAATATTGTTGTCCCGCCCTCATCCTCCACTCCCTTGATCCCCTTCAATTGAATGTCGCCGTCCTTCATCAGGGCCCGGTTTCCAACGAGGACCTTCTTTCCATCCACGGTCCCGCTGACGCCCTTTCCACCGTGGGTGTCCAGATCTTCGACCGGGAAGAGCTCAATATCGTCCTTCTGGGCCCTCTTCACGATCGCTTTTGCGAGGGGGTGCTGGGACCTCATCTCCACGCTGGCCGCAAGCCGAAGAAGCTCTTTTTCCTCAACGTCGATGGGGACGATCTTCACCACCTCGGGCTTTCCCCTGGTTATGGTACCGGTCTTGTCCAGCACCACCGTATCTATCTTCCTCGACCGCTCCAGGGCCTCGCCGTTCCTTATCAACACTCCCAGCTCCGCGCCTCTTCCAATACCTACCGTGACCGCGGTCGGGGTGGCAAGGCCCAGTGCACATGGACACGCTATCACCATCACCGATATCAGCGTCGTGAGCGAGAACAACAGGGTCTCCCCCACGATGACGTACCAGATCACGAAGGAGAGGATCGCTATGGTCAATATTGCAGGGATGAAGTATGAGACCACCCTGTCCGCCACACGTTGTATCGGGGGCCTGGAGTTCTGTGCTTTTTCAACCATGTCGATTATCTGCTGGAGCATGGTCTCCCTGCCCACCTTGACGGCCCTCATCTTGAGCACACTGTTATCGTTTATCGTACCTCCTATGAGGTCGTCCCCCTCCCTCTTGTGCTCCGGGGTGGGCTCCCCGGTTATCATCGATGTGTCCACGTAGCTGTCCCCTTCAACGACCTTGCCGTCAACGGGGATCTTCTCTCCGGGGCGCACCACGACGATGTCCCCGACGATGACGTCCTCGATGGGGAGCTCACTCTCCACACCATCCCTGATCACCACTGCTGTCTTTGCGCGGAGCCCCATCAGTTTTTTTATCGAATCCGTTGTGCGGCCCTTCGCCCTTCCTTCAAGGAACCTTCCAAGGGTGAGGAAGGAGGCCAGCAACAGGGTTGTATCGTAGAACATGAAGTGCTCGTTGAGGACGATGCTGAACGTGCCCATCACGCTGGCGATGTAGGCAACGCCGATACCCATCGAATACATGACGTCCATATTGAGGGCCCTATGCCTCAGTGATATGATTCCTGCCTTGAATATGGGGTAGCTCAGGAATAGAAAGAATGGGGTGGATACCATGAACATGAAGTGCGGCATCGATACGCCGATATCGATGCCCAGCTGCATCAGGATCATCAGTGGAATTCCCACGGAGAATCCCAGGATGAGGCGTAAAAGCTTGTCCTTCTGCTCCTTCTCCCTCAGCCTCCTCCCGGCCTCGGGCTCCCCTTCAGAATCACCATTCTGAAGGTTAGACGAATCTTCCGATTCGTAGTAATCCCCCTCCTTGCCTAGATATCGATACCCAAACCCCTCTATCGCCTTTCCCATCTCCTCGACGGTCACGGCCCCCTGAATATAGGTGATATAGGCCTTCTCCGAGGAGAGGTTGACCGATACGTCGATTACGCCGTGGAGCCCTTTTAAAGCGTCTGTAACGGCCCCCTGGCACATGACGCAGGTCATCCCCCCTACCTTGATGGTGACGCTCTCCTTGATGGCCCGATAGCCAAGGTCGTCTATGGATCTGATCAGCTGGGTCAGTTGGACCTTTTTCGGGTCGAATTCAACAGAGGCCGTCTCGCTTCCCAGGTTCACGGAGGCTTTCGCGACCCCATCCGAATCGGAAAGAACGTCGGTGATGGCATTGGCACACATCGCGCAGGTCATTCCCTGGATCGGGATCTCGGTGGAAACAAGCTTCTCCTTCATGTGGCAGCATCGCTCCGGCTGTCGTGGAGATGGCCAGTTCGATGATTAAATGATTCGCTTGATATGTTTGGCACACCGCCTATAACGTCGTTTTACATCATTTACGTGTAACTATATATTATCTATATAGTTATTTAATTAATATATGTAACCTATATATTATAAGTCCCAGTATAACCGCCTGGTGACACAGATGAAAACCAAGAATAAATTAGGAATGGCGGGCCTTGCGATCCTTATCGTGGCCGTCGTCACGATCACCGGATGCATAGGTGGCGGAGGCGATAAACCAACCATGGTCCAGACGGGATCAAGCACGGTGCTACCCCTCGCAATCGCCTGGGCTGCAGAGTTCGACGATGCGGATATTACCGTTTCCGGTGGCGGCTCCAGCCACGGGATCAACGCGCTCCTCAACGGCGAGGCCGACCTGGGGGACGCCAGCAGGCTGATGAAGGGAAGCGACTACGAGAAGGTCGGAGGGAGCCCGGACCTGGTCAAGGCCGATGGAACCGCATCTGCGGCTTCACCTACAGGCGTATGGCCATACAAGTGGGTCGTTGCATACGATGTTCTTACGGTGGTCGTGAACAACGACAATGACTGGTCAACACAGCTGAACTACAGCCAGCTCTACCAGATCTTCAGCGATGATAGCCCCGCAGTCTACTGGGACGATGTGGATGGACTGACCGGCGCCCCCCATGAGGAGATCGAGATATACGCACCGGATGCGGCGAGCGGCACATACGACTACTTCTTCGATGAGATCATCCCCAGGTGGGGAAAGGATGACCAGCATGCGGACAGCAGGCTGAACTCCGATGACAACGTCTACAATCCCTCCGCCGATGATAACGTCATACTCAACGCCATAAAGAGCAACAAATATGCCATCGGCTTCTTCGGGTTCGCATACTACAAGGAGAACCAGGGTTCGATCCGGACAGTGGAGATCGCACAGGAGGACGACTACGTCGCCCCATCCCTGGCAACGGTCGCGGATTACCCGATGGCCAGGCCGCTCTACATATACACCGACGGCGTGCCCGAAAACGGCGACATCAGGAACACATATCTCTCCTACATCCTCGGCGAGGAGGGACAGAGCATCGTACCCGAGGTCGGCTATGTTAAGCTGGGCCTTGTTGACCAGCCCCTGCTCAACAAGCAGAGGTCACAGCTTGAGAACGCCTGAGAGTGGATATATTGATCGGGCGAAAGAGCGAAGGGGGAGAATATAACCCTCTGAAAGCGAGGGTTTCCAGATGGCCGGAGAGGATCGTGATCGCGGTCCTCTTCCTGGCCTCCAGC
>CBDVER010000250.1:0-3362 GCA_965373055.1 uncultured Thermoplasmata archaeon | reverse complement strand
CGTCAGAATGGAGCTGGGCCCGAAGTACGAACGGCTATCCTCCCGTTGATCTGCGCCCTAACGCACATTGTCGTCCGGGCCGTTGGAGATCTCGATATCCTCTCCTATGGTAACCAGCATATTGTCCATCGCAGCTATGGTCTCGATGCCGGTCTTGTCGTGTACCCAGCCGGCCTGGTAATTGGGATCATCCTTCAGAAACCTCTTTCCAAGGTGCGTGAGGATCACCAGATCGGGCCCTATACACTCCGCGAAATAGGCAGCATCCTCGGTGGAGAGGTGGTGAGGTATCCGCGCCCTCAAGGGCCTGGTCGTCGCAAGGATCAGGACCCTCGCCCCCTTGTGTTGGTCCACAATACCGTCCCGTAGCTCCGTGTCGGCCACATAGGAGATCTCGCCCCCGCTCGTTGAGATCTTGAATCCAATGGTGTCCTGGTCAGAATGTATGGAGGAGGTTGCGGTGATCTTGACACCCTTGATATCATGAGTGTCCCCTCCCTTCATCGTCTTGACAAGGTCCAGCTTCTTGAGGTGATATCTGGAGATCGCGGGACCGATCTCTCCCCTCCCCTTGATCACCGAACGTGATGCCAGGAGGGTCCCTTTTCCACCCCTCCTGAACGAGGATATCCCCTCGATCAGGACCTCGGCGTTGGCGTAGTGGTCCGGATGGCAGTGCGAGATGAGGATGGCATCGATGTCCTTGGGGTCGACCCTGTTCTTCCTGAGGGCTGAAAGGGCCCCCGGACCCGGGTCTATATGGAGCCTCGGCCCGTCGTCTATGAGGATCCCTCCGGTGGACCTCTCCTGGGTCAGCGTCACGAACCTACCACCCCCCGTTCCAAGAAAAAGCAGCCTCGTCATTGACATCTCTCGTATCTCATGTTCCACATGGTATTCCATGGTTAAAATCCCTTTCGCCCACCGATAAGCGTTGACACGACAGCCCTTCAAGTGACGCAAGTAGTGACCTTTTTTCTTGTAAAGGTTATAAATAACAATGGGCCATCCACCTTTTAGGGAGCATACCCTACGGTCTGAAGGATCAGGGTAACCTTGAGATAGGTCCTTCGGAGATACATGAGAGAACAGATGGAGGAAATATCATGAAAAACAAGATAAGCAAGATCCTTCTTGCGCTTATGATCATGGGTTTTATGGTGGTCCCGGCCGGGATCATCGGCGCTTCCGGGGATGATGGTATCATCACGGAGGAGGAAGAGTTAGTCCACGATATCATAAGTGAATCAGAGGGTTTGACTGTTGAGCGTGTGGATGCTTCCGAGGTGAACGGTATCCTTGATCAGGTAGATTTTGGGACTCGCGATTACGGTGCGTTGAAGATGAACGCTCCTGCGGTTTCGAGCGATCTATTGAGCGAGAGATTGGTCAATTCATACGGATTCGAGATGGCGCCGAATGCATTTATGGCCATGGATACCAGGGCTTCAGACGATGAACAGAGTGAGAGCCATTGGGATATGTACAACGGATCGTTGATAACTAGCACACCCGAGACCATAAGCGGGACGCTTGATACCAAGGCGGTTGCGGCCAACTCCGACAGGATCGACTGGTACAAGATCGAAATGACAGGTGTGGACCCCAGGGTTGGCGGTAATATCGCCAATTTCACCATAAGCTTGGACACCTTCAAGAAACCGGATGATTCTACCGGAGACGATCTGTATGAACTCAAGATCACGGGATACGACATAAATGACGTCCCGGAATTCGAGCACGATTATATCGATATCATCCAGATGCACATTGTCCATAATGATTACTGGAGCGGACAATCTTTCAAGGGTGGACATGAGTTCGTATATGATGACCTGGATGATACCGATTCATGGACCCATGATGACAATTGGACCTTTAACTGGAGGGCTGACCTGAAGTCCGAGGGTACTCAGGATAATAACGGGCTGGGCGATGGCCTGACCGAACTTAACTGGTACTATATCGGTATCAGCCATATGCCCTTAAGCATACAAGGCTCGCCGGCCAGGCCGCCTTTTGATATAGAATACGAATTCACCATAAGCGCCCCTGTCTGGGAGAGTGACAATGTATACTCAAATGATTGGAAGAACGCGACAGATCCCGGAAACCATGTTGATGGTCTGTTGAGCAGCCTGAAAGACCAGGACGACTGGTTCCAGGTAACAGGGGGCGATATGGACAAGATATGGGTCATGGACTTCTTCATGAACAGGACATGGCCGATGGGGTGGGATGTCGGTGAATGGGATTTCGCGACACAGATCTCCTATTACGACGCATTTCTGACCTTCTACGTCCTTGAATCTCACTGGGGCGAGGACCAGACATGGGGAAACGAGGATGACGGCTGGTATGGATTCATGCTGACCTATGATCTATATCTAACAGGTTGGTTCATGAGCAACTGGCTATTTCTCGGAATGGATTCTACCGGGCAGTCGATATATACGGGATATCCACATACAACTGTCAATAACATGACTGGAGGTACGGCAGACCAGAGGAAGGTCTATGTCGGTGTGGTTCTTGAAGCTGTCAATCTGGCTTTTGATTCAGCCAACAATTGGGCAGGATATTACCTGCCAGCCTTCGGAGTATCCGAGGAGTATTCTCTGGATTATGCCATGTCACAGGTACCGCTGAACAACCCGCCCCAGATCACGAACATCACGGCATTATCCACCAATCCCGAGCATGAGATGGGCGGCAACTACGATGACGACTTCGATATCATCGTGACCTACACCGACGAGGATAACAACGAGCCCAATGAGCTGTGGATCGAGATCGATCCCGGCTACGGCAACACGCCCATTAACATCTCCGAGTTATCCTATGCCGTTGACCCCTTCGATCTCGATTACACCGATGGGAAGGAGTACCATATGACCTTCACAGGAAGGTCGCTTGGAGCTGATCCGGAGTATCATGTCGTAACGGCATGGGCGAAGGACAAGCTGCCCAGTGGTGCCATACAGACCCCCAGGTGGTCCCCCACCCTGGAGGCCGTCAACCTGATACGGGTCTGGAACGACGAGCCCCCGGAGCTCAACACCAACTTCGCCACCTTGGACACGATCTATGAGGACTCACCCACGGTCTCACAGCCCCTCGATAACTACGTGGACGGTATGTTCAGGGACGCGGAAGGGTTCACCGGCTTCTACATCTGGAACACATCCATTGGCGAAGAGGGCGATTGGGACATCAGCTATGACACGGACCTTATCCATGTGGACATTGTGGAGGAGTACAACCTCTGGTACGCGAAGATCACGCCCAAGCACAACCAGCACGGGGAGGAAACCCTCAGGTTCAAGGGTTACGACGACTACATGAGCGTGGAGGGCGTATGG
>CBDVER010000249.1:0-3401 GCA_965373055.1 uncultured Thermoplasmata archaeon | reverse complement strand
TGGGGCCAGATCTCGGCGACCCCCCAACCCCTGACCATCACGGAGCGGAGCCCTTTGATGGCATACGTTACGGGGATCCCGTATGACAGCGGGCGCAGGTAGGCCGGGATCGACTCGAGGGGCCAGAAGATGCCCGCAAGCAGGAAGGTGGGCATCACTATGAGCGGGTAGAACTGGATCGCCTGCGATTCCCTTCTTGCAAGTGATGATAGGAGTATCCCCAGGGAGACGCTGACCATGCCCAGCATGGAGCCTATGAGGAACGTCAACAGAAGATTTCCCACGACCATCACGTCGAACACCAACACGGCTATCGCTATCAGGAGGGCGACCTGCGCCATGCCCAGAATGCTGAAGGCCAGGGCATAGCCGATAATGATCTCACCCTCCGTAATGGGGGTGGCCATCAGGCGATAGAGCGTCCCCTGCGTTCTCTCGCCCACGAACGTTATCAGCGACAGCGTCGTGGTAAGAAGGAAAATGGTGAAGCCCATGATCCCGGGTATGAACATGTCTATGAACGTCGCACCCTCTCCGTACACCGGATCGCTGGCGTCAACGTCGATGGGCACATCGAACCCGCTCTGCTCCATCGTTTCGGCTATCGCCTGCACGACCAGATGGTTCACCTCCGACACAACGCTCACCTCCGCCTGATCCGACCTTATCGAAACGGTGCTGTGCTCCAGGGATCCTCCGATAGCCGTTCCGTTCCCGGAGATCATGTCACTCTTGTAGGCCATGATGTTCATGGTGAAGTTCTCGGGGAATATTATCATGGAGTAATATGTGCCGTCCTCAACGCCCTTCAGGCCATCCTCTATTGACGATGAATAGCTGATATCCAGGACATCGCGGTCCATGTTCGAGATGACCACCTGGGATAACTTCACGGTCTGGTTGAACGCCGGAGTTCTGTATCCCTGATCCAGGTTGACGATCACAACCTTCACATCCTCCATGTCCCCCGAGAAAGCGATGCCGAAGACCATCATGGAGAGGATCGGCGCCAGAAGCATCAGCGCAAGGCTCCTCTTATCGTGCCTGAAGTTCCAGAAGATCTTTTTCGTCACCATGAGGAACCTGAGCCCTTTCATGCAAACACCTCCGGAGATCCTGCCGATGCGAGCTTCAGGAACGCATCCTCCAGGTTGTCCGTGCCAGTATCCTTCATGATCCTCCCGGGTGACCCCTTTGATATTAGCCTGCCGGACCTCATGAGGCCGATGTTATCACATTTTCGTGCCTCGTCCAGATAGTGGGTGGTCATGATGATGGTCACGCCCTTCCTCTTGAGGTCGTGGAACGTCTTCCAGAAGGATACGCGGAGCGGTGGGTCCACGCCCACGGTCGGCTCGTCGAGAAAGAGGATGTCGGGGGAGTGAAGGAGCGCAACGGCAAGGGAGATCCTGTGCCTCTGCCCTCCAGATAGCTCGGAGAGGAGAGAATCCCTTCTCCCCTTCAGGTCCACGATCCCGAGGACCTCCTCCTCCCGATCGAGAAAAACCCTCTTCTTCATGCCGAAGATCCCCCCGAAGAGCTTGAGGTTCTCGTGGGCGGTGAGCTCCTCGTACAGGGCGGTCTCCTGGGGCATGTAGCCGATCCTATCAAGCTCGATCCCCTTGGATATCGACCTTCCCAACACGAGAGCGTCCCCGCTATCTGGTTTGATCAGGCCCAGCAGAAGCTTTATTGTCGTCGTCTTTCCCGAGCCGTTTGGGCCGAGCAGGCCGAAGACCTGACCCGATTCCACAGTAAGGTCCAGGCCGTCTACCGCTTTGATCTTACCGTAACTCTTGCACAAGCCCCTTATCTCAACTCCGTTCATTTTCCGACCTCCTTTGATATTGCTCCGGCAGGCAAAATATCCAGGACCATTTCGAGGAAGTAACTGCACGACTTAAACCTGACCATTGAAATATTTACCTCAACATCTTCTCAGCACGTGATCCCTGTAGGACCTTAAAAAAGGGGTAAGCTCTCTCTGAGGCGGGACCATCTCCATCCTTCTCGTTTCCAGCTCATTATCGGTGAGCTCCACGTTCAGGGCCCGTCCCGGGATATCTATCTCGATGATATCCCCGTCCCTGATAAGGCCGATCACACCGCCTACATACGCCTCCGGGTTAACGTGGCCGACGCAGGGGCCCCTTGTGGCTCCTGAGAAGCGCCCGTCGGTAACGAGGGCGACCCTCTTGAAACCGGCCCCGATGATGGCCGCCGTCGGCGAGAGCATCTCGGGCATCCCGGGCGCTCCCGCGGGCCCCATGAAGTTGATGACCACCACATCGCCCTCCTCAATATCGCCGGCCTCGATCGCGGAAAGCACCCCCTCCTCGGTATGGAAGACCCTTGCAGGGCCTCTGTGGACCATCATCTCATCCGGTACGGCGATCTGCTTGATCACCGAATCCACTGCCAAGTTCCCCCTCAGGATCGCAAGGCCCCCCTCGGGGAAGAACGGATCCACCAACTCCTTTATTACAGAATCATCCAACACCTGGGATGATCTGGCGATCTCCAGTATATCCTGCCCATCCACCGTCCTTGCAGTTTTCAGCCTATCCACCAGCCTGTTGAGAACCGCAGGAATGCCCCCCGCCCTATCGAGGTCCTCCAGATGGTGGGGCCCGGAGGGGCTGATATGGCAGATGTTGGGGGTCGCTTTGGAGATCTCATCGAACATATCCATCGTGAGGTCTATTCCCAGCTCCCGGGAGATCGCAGGTAGATGAAGGGCCACATTGGTCGACCCACCTATCGCCATGTCCACCATAACGGCGTTGTGGAATGCATCTGGCGTCATGATCCGGGAGGGTGTCAGCCCTTCCGATTGGATCTCCACTATCCTTTTACCCGATAGATACGCCTGCTCTCTCTTTAAATCCGATACAGCCAATGCTGTCGCGCATCCGGACAAGGACATGCCCAGCGCCTCGGCCATGCATGCCATGGAGTTCGCCGTGAACATGCCGGAACAGGCCCCCGGACCCGGGCAGGAGCACATCTCTATCCTGTTCGCCTCCTCAACGCTCATCCTTCCGGCCTTCACGGCCCCCACCGCCTCGAAACCGGAGGAGAGGTCGTACACCTCCTCCCCGTCCCTTCCGGCCTTCATGGGCCCCCCCGTCAGGATCATCGCGGGGAGATCCAATCTGCCCGCGGCCATGAGCATGCCGGGGGTGATCTTGTCACAGTTGGTCACGCCCACCCATGCGTCAAGGGAATGGGAGATGACCATGAGCTCCACGTTATCTGCGATATGCTCCCTGGATGGAAGCGAATGTCTCATGGAGACGTGCATGGCGATCCCGTCGCAGATACCCGGTACGCCCCATTCGAATGGTACCCCTCCCGCCTCGCGGATCCCCCTCTTCACCTCCGAGACCAGCTCACCCAGA
>CBDVER010000248.1:0-3450 GCA_965373055.1 uncultured Thermoplasmata archaeon | reverse complement strand
GGAATTTACGAGGGAGGCCGTATCGAGGACCGAGCTGGTGGTGGTCAGGTCGTCACCCTCGAAGGAGGAGCCCAATATCCCGTCAACCCTATCGTTCACCTCCAGATCTATGGCCTGTGATATCCCGCCGGGGTCCAGGTCGTAAAGGATCCTCAGCTCATCCGAGGAGGTGGTATTTCCATTGATCATCAGGCTGTTTATATCGATTTGAACTGATATATCGAAACTTGTTGGTCCGTTGAATTGAAGTGCGATATCTATCACAAGGTCCTCTGGCCCCTCGGCCCTGGTCTCAACATCTCCGTCACGGGATCCCGATACATCTCCCAATGTGAACAGTATGCCTGTGATGGATATCGTGAGAAGGATGGCTATAAGGATGAGATTCATACCCTTGTGATCTCTGCTGCTTACGCCTCTCTTTTCGATCATGGGTATTCAACATCGGGAATGTACAAAAGCTTTACCGTCTCATCAACGGAGGGGAAAAGAGGGAAATTATTTAGTCCACGATCGGAATAGACCGGCCCTAATGCCTGATCTATCACCAATCAAGGTTCCAGAAGATGGTAGGAAAATGACCTTGATCTCACCCAAGGCCATCGCTCAGGATGTCCGGGCAATCGTGATGGAGAACAATCTCTTCGACCCCGATAGGACCATAGGGAGGGGAGATGGTCTGGTTTTCTTTCCCGTACTGGTCAGTGGGGACCTCGAGGAGGTGAGATCGATGATGGGGCCACTGATGGAGGAGGTTCGGACGACCCCGGATACATCCATGACCCCGTTGAGGGTTGGGTTGAGGCCTCCGATCGTCGATATTCGGACCAGGCTGACCACAATGCTCACGGCAGAGGAGATCTCACAGCTTCCCAGGCGATGGAGGATGCTCGGGGATTGCCTGGTCCTTGGGATCGGCGATGGATTGTCCCACCACCGCGAGGCCATTGCCAGAACCTATTGTGACATCCTGGGGGCAAGGTACGTCCTCAACGACGTTGGAGGGATCTCGGGTGAGCTGAGGGAACCGGACATGGAGGTTCTCATTCCACCTGCTTCTGGTAACTGGGATGTCGTGCACGTCGAGAACAGGATACGGTATCGGATGGACCCCCGCAGGGTGATGTTCTCATCGGGAAACGTCAACATCAGGGTGGGGTCCCCGGAGCTGGTGGGATCGCATCCGATCGCAGAGCTGGTGGGCCCCCTGGACGAGAGGGGAGAGGTGGTCCTCGATATGTTCGCGGGGATCGGATATTTCACACTTCCATTGGCGGTTTACACGGAGGTGGGCCTGATCATCTCATGTGAGATCAACCCCCGGTCATATCACTATCTTCTGTCAAATATCGGTGAGAACCATGTAGAACACAAGGTGACCCCGATATTGGAGGACAACAGGAAGCTTGAGTCCCTTGGAGGTGTTGACAGGATCATAATGGGATATGTCGGAGGGACGGTGGAATACCTTCCCCACGCCCTCGGCCATCTGAAGGAGAGGGGCGGCATGGTCCATCTCCACGACACCGTGGAGGTCGAGAGAGGGCCGATGGGACTGATGGAGCGGGTAGAGGAGATCGCGGATACGTTTGGCTACATCCCCCGGCTGAGGGGCCATCGAAGGGTCAAATCATTCGCGCCTAGGATCGACCATGTGGTGCTGGATATCCTTTTCCTTCCTGGAGCATGACCTTAACAAGTTCATGTAAGGGCGGCGTTTTTCCGATAAATTGTGGGAGTTATTTGGAATAATTCGTGATATTTATCACAATATACCGGCCTTGGGACAATATTATTTGATTTGGACTCCTATTGATTTTATATCCTCCTCGGTGAGTTGAACAATTCGAACATGAACCTCAGCATCATATTCTTTCAGGAAATCCACAACATGACCAATATCTTTTTCATTCACTACTAAAACACCTCGTATTAAGTTCCTATGTGGGACATCATCAAGAAGGCCAGATCTACGATATCTATACCTCCCACCATGTGAACTTGTCTCCTGGCCAAAGAACTTTTTCTGAAATTTGGTATAGACACGATTTGGTATTCCTTTTGGAAGGCGGTAAGCGATCAGGTAACCATCCATTGTGGGCATGATGTGCCCATACATATATATACTTATGTGACGATTCCTCAGTATGGTTTCCAAGAACCAGGGGAAAGAGCTCAGAAACATCATCAGCAAGATAAGAGAAGGTACATTCGAATATGTAAGTAGAGATGAAAAAAAGACCAACTGGACAAAATACGACCAGGCACAGATACGTGAGATGTCAGACTTCCTGAACAACATTCGAGATATGGTGGATAAGGCAAAGATAAGGATAATGGGAAGAACTGCTTCAAACATAAAGAAAGTTGGCAGACCGCCCATTGATCCATTTGATATTGTCAAGGTATTACTGTTACAGACCTATACTGGATCGCCAAACAGGGTTGCAGAAGGATTATTGCTTCTATTTGGGGATAAGTTGGGCATATCTAACCACTTCTCCTACAAGACGATAGAACGTGGATATGATCGAGAGACTGTGAATGATATACTGGATGAGATTACAAAGATCACGAACGAGACAGTTGGAGACAAGGAAGATACAGGTTCAATTGATGGAACTGGCTTCAGTGCTTCCAACAAGGTTAACTATGCTGCCAAGAGACAGAAACAGAATTCGAAAAGGTCCAAGAGCAGATCCAGTGTTAAGGGTGATGAAACAGTGGATGATACTTTTCCCAAGTCCAATACCGGGAAAAAAAAGATGGACTTTGTTTATTCCGTATTGAGTGTTGGTGTTCGACATAAGCTCATTTCCGGATCGAGCATAAGTAATGATCATTCCATTGGTGAGACCACTATGTTTCCGGAAGTGTTTCGACAGGCAGTGGTCAATCATCCGAATATTGGAAAGTTTCTTGGAGATGGTATCTTTTCCTGTCGTAAGCTAACCGATCTTGTATCCAGGGATGATATTGCCCCGTACTTTTTGCCGAGAAGGAATGTGACATTCAAGAGCAAAGGTTTTGCTGGCTGGTATGATATGCTTCATTTTCTGCATGACGATCCTCAAGGATGGTTGAGAGAATATCATATGCGCTCAATATCCGAGACGGTCAATTCAATGATAAAATGCAGGTTTGGTTCTCATTTGAGAAAGAGATTGGATAATCGGAGGGAAACTGAAACAAAACTGAAGCTTGTGGCTCACAATGTGAGAAGGATTGGATACCTTGAGATCATTGATGGCATTGTTCCTCATTGTCTTCAAGGGGTGTAGATCGGAATATTGTCCCAAGGCCATAATTGAGGGAAACATAAAATATCAAGAGGGAATTCCCTCAATTGATAATATGGTTGATTGTAAACTTCTAGGAGAAATTAAAATTGTGGCAGATTCAACTGAAATATTTCCATATCTTAATTTTGATATACATTTAATAAATAAT
>CBDVER010000247.1:0-3454 GCA_965373055.1 uncultured Thermoplasmata archaeon | reverse complement strand
GGAGACCGGCCTGGATAAGGTATGCCACCTGGGAGCCCAGGCGGGCGTCAGGTATTCAATTGAGAATCCCACAGCCTATGTGGATTCCAACCTGGTGGGGTTCCTGAACATACTTGAATCCTGCAGGAACAACGGCGTGAAGGACCTTGTGTACGCATCGTCCTCATCCGTGTACGGCGGCAACCGGAAGACCCCCTTCTCGGTGGAGGATAACGTGGACAAACCCGTTTCCCTGTATGCTGCCACCAAGAGGTCCAACGAGCTTATGGCCCACGTATACTCCCACCTGTTCGGCATCAACACAACGGGCCTGAGGTTCTTCACCGTTTACGGGCCGTACGGCAGGCCCGACATGGCCTATTTCTCCTTTACGAAAGCCATCCTCGCCGGCGAGGCCATCAAGGTGTTCAACCACGGGGATATGAAGAGGGACTTCACGTACATAGATGATATCGTATCCGGCATCATCTCATCCATAGACCGCCCCTTCCGCTACGAGATCTTCAACCTGGGCAACAATCGGCCGGAGAACCTTGAATATTTCATCTCCGTGATAGAGGAGGAGCTTGGAAAAAAGGCGGTCAAGGAGTATCTTCCCATGCAGCCGGGAGACGTTCCCGTCACGTATGCGGACATCGACCACTCAAGAGAGGAACTGGGTTACGAGCCCGTAACCTCGCTGGAAGATGGGATCGGAAAGTTCATAAGATGGTACAGGGAGCATTACGATATCGGTTGATCGCAACCACTTCGGATATAACTTTTTATATGCATCTGGGCATATTGCCCTCTACAGGGGAAGTATAGATGACTATGAAGAAAGTGCTTGTGACGGGAGGCGCCGGATTCATCGGTTCTCACCTGGTTGACATTCTTATGGAAGAGGGCTGCCACGTATTCATCCTGGACGATTTCTCATCGGGAAACCTCAGAAACCTGAAGAGATGGAACTCGGGGGACGACTTCAGCGACTACGGAGACATGTACAAATATGGTTACGGAAAGAGGCCAAAACATAAGCTTATCGAATGGGACATTTCAAAGCCGTTGATCAGCAGCCCCTGGCTGGGCAGCCTCGAGGAGGGGGAGTTGGACTGCATATTCCACCTGGCGGCCAGAAGGGATGTGATGACCTCGTTCAAGGAGCCCTACGACGACACGATGAGGAACTATATCGGCACCGTGAACGTGTTGGAGCTGGCCAGGAAGATAGAATGCAACAAGGTTGTCCTCAGCTCCTCGTACACGATATACAAGGACCTGGACCAGAGCTGCATAAGGGAGGATTGCCAGAAAGAGCCGATCTCACCCTACGGGCTGAACAAGCTGGCATCGGAGAAGCTGCTCCAGCTGTACAACAGCCACTACGGCATGAGGAACGTCGCCTTCAGGATCTTCGTCCCCTACGGGCCAAGACAGGTGCCTAAATCCATATTCGCCGGAGTGGTTACGAGGTTCCTGGACCACGCCATAAAGGATGAGGAGGTAAAGATCTACGGGGACGGCGAGCAGACCAGGGACTTCATCTTCGTGAAGGATATCGCCAGATGCCTCCATGCGGGGTTCACGGAGGACCTTGAGGGGATCTTCAACCTGGGCACGGGGCAGGAGACCTCGATAAACAAACTGCTTGAGATCGTGAGGTCCGTAACGGGCAAGGAGCTCAAGTCGAACCACGTGGAATCGAGGAAGGGGGAAGTTCGGAATGCGGTCGCTGACATGACCAGGCTGAAAGGAAAACTGGGATACGATGGCCCAACCAACCTGAAGGCGGGGGTCGAGGAGACGTACGAGTGGCTCACCAAGAGAAAGAGGTGATCCCGGCGTGAGGCGGCGGGAAAGCGTATATACACCAGTTCAACGTTGTTCGAAGCGTGGAAGGATCTGATAGGTTCTCATTTCTCTACGGCAAGGCGTTCAGGTACGGGGTGTTGGTCGTACTGCTGGGGGTCCTGTTCAGGGCGATCATGTCACGCTTCATATTCTTCCAGCCCGACGAGGAGATCTACTCATACGATGCGTGGGAGCTCCTGATGGGCTCTTCCCTTCTCGAGGTTAAAACCCGCCTGTACATAGGATATTCCGGGTCCCTGGCAGTTTGGATGAAGATATTCGGCATCTCCCTCCTGTCCGCCCGCCTTTTCACGGTATTCTGCTATGGGGGGATAATCCTATTCAGCTATCTATCAACCCTCAAATTAACAAGGAGTACCAAGGCAGCATTGATCATGGGCCTGCTCATCGCACTTCTACCTTTCCCGTTGAGATATGGTCATATCGTATTATCGGAGCCGTTCTCGTGGCTGTTCATCTCATTGTCAATATACCTGCTGATACTGGGATTTCAGAAGGATAGATGGTTCTTCTATGTACTATCCGGCCTGGCGGTAACAATAGCCGCCAGCGGGAGAAGATCGGCGTTGGTGATACCACTTGTCCTGATACCATCCCTTATCTGGATACACCGAGATGATCTGATCAGGATGATCAGGTCCACCGCCAGCTGGGTTGCGGGTTTTGGTATCCCACTAGCGGCTGGCATAGGTGGGTTTTTCTTCTATTTCGGCACCGATGCGATCAGGGAGGCAAGATGGGATTATACACCTGATTTCACGGTGATATCCGTATACGATAACGCTTTCTTCGCGCTTCAACCGACGATCTTAAAGTCAGGCCCTCTCGCGTTATTACTAATGGTGGGGACCTTCATACTACTATGTTCTATATTCAGGAACAGATGGAAGGTGGTCTATCTTGCATCCGTCCTGTGGCCCGCCTTCGTCCAGATCTCTCTGGACATGCACGCATCGAACCTGCAGATGACACTCATCTCGCTATCGCCTGTGATCATGTTGATCGTCATGGGCAGGAGGTATCTGAAGGACCACCAGGCCTTCCTCGCCGTGTCGCTCCTGTTCGGATCCTCCATAGCGTTCAACAATACGATCATCACCGGAAGCATCTGGAACGTGATCATCTACCTCTCCGTGGGCGCACTTGTCATCTTATACCTCGAGGACAGGGTCACATCCAGGCTGATGACGCCATTTCTGATGATAGGGGGGCTGGTCCTTTTAGGGTACTCACTGAGCAAGGAGGGGCAGATAAGGAACCTGATCATGCTGATAGCACCGATAACCGGCCTCTGTTACTCCCTCTCCCTTGCAGTGTCAAAGGCACCACCGAAGGCCGCATCATACGCGCTGATCTCCCTGATGGCCATCATACTCACCGCGGGCTATTACGGCGGGTCCCTGGGAGATGCGGAATATCTTCTCTGCTTCCTGGGCATCATCATCGGCGTGGGGATATACGCTGTGGAGATGAGTGGGAAACGGGATGTGTGGACCCTGATCAGGTACGGGTCCGGGCTCGTGGGCCTTCTCTTTTTCGTCCTGATACCATCCACTGCCTCCACGTGGATGATCCAGCTTCCGGTTGCGCTGACCTTCCC
>CBDVER010000246.1:0-3481 GCA_965373055.1 uncultured Thermoplasmata archaeon | reverse complement strand
CCCCCACACCATCTCCGGAACAGGAGGACGGGAACATATATCTGGTGCTGCTTGCAATAATAGCGTTAACCTTCATCGCGGCGGCGGCGATATCCTTCATGGTCATAAGGCGAAGGAAGATCGATTAGGCCCGCCTTCCCCTGGGAAACACGATCCCCAGCACGAATAGGATAAGGAACACTATCAGGGAGAGATACACCACCCCCTTTCCGGATACCGGATAGTCCCAGTACCTTGTTATCCAGTAGATCAGGCCCATGATGATGAAGAAGAGGATCCCCGAGATTATCATCCGAAATGTCTTGGCACGGTCATGGGGCCAATCCCACCCGCCCCTGGGATACTTGAACCCCAGGAATATAAGGATGATGGCCGAGATCACCGCGATCACCATGAAGAATTCGCCGATTGCCAACTAATCTTCCTCCCAATCGTGCTCCTCGTGATCTTCCCCGTTCTTACCGTTCTTCTTCGGGCCTTCCTTATTATCGCCGTTCCTCTTCGGAGCGGCCCCCTCATCGAGGCCTGTCTCAACCTCCTCCTGGGCTTCATCAGGGCCGTCGCCGCCGTCCGAATCCTGTGACGGCGGAACATCGTCCACATCTTCCACCCTTCTCTTCCTCTCGAACTCCGCCCTTAGCTTGTCGTAGGCGGTTATCATCTTGGGGGTCACCGACGGCTTGATATCCCTCACCATGTCAAGCAGGTCCTCCGTGGCGATCGGCTGTGGTTTCCTGGTCTCCAGGGCCTTCTCCATCATCACCGCCGAGGTCTCACGAACGAGGTTGGCTATGTCTGCGCCAGAGAAACCCTTGGTCTGCCTGGCCACACTATCGGCATCTATCTCACCCTCAGTGAACTTGCCCTTGATGTGTACTTTCAATATCTCACCCCTGGACACCTTGTCCGGAGGGGGCACGTAGATCACCTTGTCGAACCTGCCGGGCCTCATAAGGGCCGGATCTACCAGGTCAGGCATATTTGTCGTCGCAACAACTATCACGCCCTCGGCCCCGTCCATCCCGTCCATCTCCGATAGCATTATCGACAGGACCCTGGGGGTTACGTCATCCGTTGAGTAGAAGTCCCTCCTCTTCGCAATGGAGTCCACCTCGTCCAAAAACAGTATGCAGGGTGACCGTGCCCGCGCCTCCTCGAACAGCGATGACATGAGGTTCTCTGACTCCCCGTACCATTTTGACATGACGTCGGAACACTTGATGCCTATCATCTCCACGTTGAGGTCGGACGCAACGGCCTTCAACATCAGCGTCTTTCCGCATCCGGGAGGGCCAAAGAGGAGGACGCCCTTGCTTGGTTTGACCCCATATTTCATGGCCATTTCGGGCTCCAGCAGCGGGACCATCAGCGAGTTCCTGATCTCCCTCTTGACATCCTCAAGGCCCCCTATGTCCTCGAAGGTTGTCCTTTGAAGGCCCACCATATCGGATATCTTCTTTCCCACATTGGCCGAGACCTTCTTCTCCTCGATGCCATATTCCATCGGCAGGGCCTCCTCACCCAGGGACCTGATGCCGAAAGGGATCAGCGAGATCGGTACGAATCCAAGGAAGGCCACAGCGGTCCAGATGGTAAATTGGACATCCGCCCAAAGATAGGTGATGACGCCCATGAAAAGGAGGATCGCACCGGGGATCAGCCTCTTAGCCCAATCCTTCCGCGTCGGGTCCTTCTTGACGCTTCCGCCCTCACATCTGATCAGGATCAGGTACGCTCCGATGAGCGCACCACCGGCCCCAAGGAGCATGACAAGCGGTATGAGCGTCCCCATGGTCTCGGACAGGACATTGGAAATAACGCCGGTATCCACATAGGTCAGATCGCCCAGGGCGTTGACAAGATCGATCGGGCCCCACGAGGATGGGGCGCTTCTGCTGAAGGTCACAAAGCTCCTCTCATGAGCCTCGGAGGGGATCCACGAGTACCAGCTGAAATTGCCCGATGGTGCTATCACCAGCAGGAAAATACCTGCGGAGATCAATACCACCGCCCCCATGAACAGGGAGATCGCCACCACGGCCACCAGGGGGACCGCCAGCCCCACGCCCAGGCCCGTGGCGAAGATGGTGAGATACGTAAGGTATGCATATCTCCAATCGAAGAACCCTCCGATCATGACCACCAGTGAGAACACCAGAAATACCCATCCGAACTCCGTGGATTGATATGAGGTGGATGCCGACACCAGCACGGCCAGTACAAGAAGTGAGATAAATGGATATCTCAGGGATACGGCGGTGATGAATATGCCCAGTATCAGTATCAGCCATATCGGATAGAATGGAGCCCAGAAAAGGCCCAGAAGGGATAGCATGAGGAAGGCGGACGCCCGCAGGACCATGTTCTTTTTCTCGCTATTGAGGAGCAGCTTCTCCCACCACGCCTCCACCCTCTCATCCGTTCTCCTGCGGGCCTTCTTGCGCTCCTTGTTGAGCCTCTCCCTCCAATCCTTTAGCCTCCTGGCCCCCATGAAGGACCCGATGGTCATCGCAACCAGAAGAAGCACTCCAAGACCGTCCAGCCACGATGGGGAATCCTCGTCCTCCTCCATCACCTTATACGATTTCGGGTTCACGTTGAAATCGGTTGTGAAGGACCCTGACCTGTCCGGGACGTTCATGACGAAGTCGTAGAATACCTTCTGGTATTCTACCTCTACCTGATAGGTCCCCTTGTTGACCGTTACGTTGGTCATTGCCCACCCTGCGGTCGTATCCGTGGTGTAGGAGAATGTCTCGTTGTAGAAACGAACGGTGGCATCAGCGGCCTTGTTCTCCCCCTCGTCGCGGATGTAGGCGAAAAGGGTTCCGGTGATGATCTCGCCGTAGATCGGTATATCCGGATATTCCATGAAGTAGGTCTTTGACCTGATCTTGCCGTTATATGCGTCATACGCCTCGATGTAGAATGATATGGAGGACCCAAGTGGGTAGGGTATCATCTCATAGCTCACCGATGTGGCAGTCACCCGGGAGAAGGAATCCACGCCGTCCCTGGGCTTTCCGGATATGGAGACCGTGTAGAAAATATCCGCCCTGTTGATGCTCACGGTCTCATCCCTGGTGGTGAGATTAAAGAATACGCCCTCTCCCTCTTTTGGGTTCTCCGGCCCCCAGACAAGGTCGAGATTGAGGTCGAAGTCGTCCCCCTGCCATGACCCGTTCTGGACCACTTTATATGAGTAGGTCGCCGAGGTCAGGGGGTGGTTCTTCTCGTCGAAGGCATCGATATGATACTGGACGGTGTATCCGCCCTGATAGCCGGGAATGGTCGTGATCCAATGGGTGTCGTTGTGTTTGCTGAACGTGTACCCCCCTTCCGTGCTCTGGACCCCCTGGTAGGACCACGTGTAGCGCACATCGGCGGCATTGATGACCTGATCCGATCTAGATGAGATGTACAGGACCACGGGCTCCAGGTTGAACGGCGCCCTATCATTCTCATGATCGGGGATCCTTAT
>CBDVER010000245.1:0-3486 GCA_965373055.1 uncultured Thermoplasmata archaeon | reverse complement strand
CGATTCCTCCGACATTGCTTGATCCACTTACACTGCATCCAATAATTGAGACATTAATTACCTTACTATCTTTTTTCATGTATCCAAATAAACCAATATATTTTTCAGAGGTTCTATTGATGAATAAATTCGATATGGTGTAATTTGAACCATTAAAACTACCGTTGAATTCGTTTTCATCATCCCCTATAGGTAAAAAACCATTTCCTCCATTCCAATCCTTTGTCTCTGAAGCGTTGATACCATTGATCAGAATATAATGAGCGGTTAAATTGGCGCTGATATTTTGAAGCTGAGTCACATTTGATATCTGATAGGGATTCCCTACCGTTCCATCACCACCGGCGAAGGAGATGGAAGGGGCCATGGAAGACGCTTTATGGACACCCTCCTCTCCTTCAGATGGTTCATATATAAAGAGGGAAGACAGGACCAATAATGAGACTATGAGGAGTACGTTCCACGTTGTTCCAGCCATCGACATCATCCTTCTTACAGTTGAATTCAGTTTGAAATGGATATAAAAGGGCTTTCCTCACATGAGCGCATTACCACCTGCGGCGGGTCCTATCGGGATGCACCTGGGATAATTTATCCATGAGATCCTCGTGTTTCTTGTCATCAGCGATCCTGTCCCATATTCCGCCGAGGATAAGAAGTCCAATGGAGATCCCAAGCGCAATTCCAACTATCTGATATCCCCCGCCAAGCTGAGAATTATCGTTATTGTAAATGCCTGCACCTATATCTCCCGACCCCCAGATCATTCCTACAAGAAGGATAAGCCAGCCAACGACCTTGATGCCTATTGCACTATTCCTGATATTTCGATAGTCCATTTTCACACCTCGTTTATAGAGATCAAGAAGGGGGGAGGAAGGTAGAGATCGATCACCCTATGATGCACGTATGGATCACACAGATTATTAGCATTTTCATCACCCCTGACATTATCTTTTCACATTCCCAATACCCCCCCCCCTCATCTCGGAAATGGATCTAACAGATAACAGAAGTAGTTGGCAATTGGATGTTCTTCCTTCGGCCAAAGAAAGATCCTATGGAATTTTATAAGATATCGGAACTTCCAGCCATTGGGCCCGTTGTATCCCAAAACGACATCATATTTGAATTGGAGATCGACCGATCTTATTACTTCTTATCTCCCTTCCTTTTTAACATTATTACCGTCAATGCGATTATTGCTCCGATCGCAAAAAAGATGAATAAAACGACTGATAATATTATAAGAGGCCAATAGTTTGGATTATCATCGGACCCGGTCTTATCATCTCCAGTATCCAGACCTTCACTTTCCTCAACCACCGGATCCACGTACTCTGGATGGCCGGGCATTTGACCCGTGTAATCAAGATAGGTCGCATTTTCTGTGATCATCATGGAGTATGCGTCGATATTAAAATAGGAGACGTTCTCGAGAAACCTGGAGATCTGCACTTCTATCTCCAATATCTCATCATCCTTCTCATTATTAAACGTCAAATTTGCAGAGAGATCGATCTTTTCCCCTTCCCCTGTGGTATTGAATGTCACCAGTTCAACTGTCTCGTTCCTGTAGGTGATGTTGAAACCTGTCGAGTTGTCCGGCGTGGTAAATATCCTTAATACATACTTTGTGGAATTATCGATAATAAATCGTTCCCTGGCCTTCAGATCAATGGAAATAACAACATTCCCCTCTCCATCAACGGAGGATCTTATCCATTTTATATCAAGCCCCATCATTTCGGTTGTGGTCCCATTATTGGTTTCATTGAAAAATAGAATATCACCTGCTGGATCTTGATACTCCAGTGTGAACAGATCCTGAGATTCTCCCTGTGAATTTACAGAGAAAAACATACAGATCAGCGATAACATCGATATGATCATGATGGATCTCTTCCTTTTTTGTAACATATATACCCCCATGCAAGAATGCCATACAATTATATTTCTACCTTACTCCTTCATTCTCCATTCCTGATACCACCTAGACAATAACACCTTCCTTTCTCTTATGGGAAGGGGACCGGACCCGAGAATATACACGCGGAGAGAACAAAGAGCGCCTGAAACCGAATATGGCGAGCCCAATAACTTTTTATCGTCAGTCGATGCTGAGACGGATATGAGGATCCGAACCATAACGCTGGGAACCAGGATCAATATAAGGGACCCGGAGGGGGCCGTATCCGGATGTGGAGAGTTCCTCAAGATCGCAAAGAAGGCCTATGAAAACATGGGGATAGAGGTGCAGACCGTCCGCCTCTCAAGTCAGCCCTTCGAGGATCACGGCCTCGAGGGCGGCGACCTCCTCGATGGGATATGCGGCCTGGAAGATACTGCAAAGAGATATGGAATTGATTTCCTCAGCATCGGACCTGCGACGACCACGGACGCGATCAACATCATACCGGATATCATCGAGAGGACCGACATTACCTGTGCCTCGGCATGGGCAGGGGACTACGGTGCAGGCATCCAAAATCATAACATCAGATCTGCTGCAGATGCCTGTTTGAGGATCTCCGAACTGGACAACATCGGCCTGAAGAACTTCAGCTTCACCACAATTGCCAACTGCCCACCGGACATCCCCTTCTTCCCCGCATCGTACCATATCGACGATACCCCGATATTCACGATCGGCATGGAGAGCGGGGATATCCTGTACGATGCCTTCAGGGAAGGGGGCACCTTGAAAGGAGCTGGATTGAGGTTCAAGGAACTCTACGAGCAGAACCTCAAGACCATTGAGAACAGCGCATGTGAACTATCACAGCTGGAGAGTATAACCTTCGGAGGGATCGACGTATCCACGGCCCCATCTCTGGAAAAAGAGGGAAGCGTTGCATTTGCGATCTCGAACCTGTTGGACCGCCGCTTCGCCTCACCCGGAACGCTATCCGCATGTGAGATGGTCACGGGGGTCCTGAGATCACTTGATATCAATATCTGCGGATACTCCGGCCTGATGCTTCCGGTGATGGAGGACCTGGGACTTGCGGTATCGGCGGACAACGACCGCCTGACGATCCCGGACCTCCTCTCCTACTCATCCGTATGCGGGACCGGCCTCGACACGGTCCCGATACCTGGCGATACGGAGAAGCGGGCCCTGGAGAACACCATACGCGACGTGGCGTCCCTGTCGATAAGATTGAACAAGCCCCTGTCTGCGAGGCTCCTGCCCATGATCGGAATTAAAAAAGGAGAGAGGACGGACGTCCACTCACCCTATCTGGTGAACTGCAAGGTGCTGCCCGTCTAGCCTAACTTTGACACGATGAGCATAGATTAGTGTCAAAGTGAGGCCTCTCCCAACATTGACCGGCTCATATCCTATTTAATCCATCCTAACTTTGACACGATGAGCATAGATTAGTGTCAAAGTGAGGCCACTCCCAACATTGACCGGCTCATATCCTATTTAATCCATCCTAACTTTGACACGATGAGCATAGATTAGTGTCAAAGTGAGGC
>CBDVER010000244.1:0-3494 GCA_965373055.1 uncultured Thermoplasmata archaeon | reverse complement strand
TGATATTGATGTGTGCCCTTGAAATCCCTGGCCCTCAGAATAACATTCATGTTCATATTTCACATAATAGTTTATAAGAACTTTATCAATATTCGACACATGGTGTATTATTCTGAGAAACTTTTATATAAGGTGTACTGCGTATTTGCTCAGTAAGGGTGAGTGATCGATTTGGAGATGAAATCACTCTGATGGGAAGGCTATATACCATTCGGATAAAATGAGAGGTGTAAATTATGAAAGGAAATAATGGAAGGAAGGCAGTATCACTTATGTGTACAATTGCCTTTGCCATGGTTGCATTCATGGGATTTGCCATCGCTGCCGAGGAGCCCGTTCTGACGGCCCCAGTTGCAAGCGTTGATGTCACCATTGGCTATGTTGGCGATGCATTCACATTTACCGTAGAGGGCTACGGTATGGGCTACAATAATGCGAACATAAGTGCGAGCCTGGAGATAGATGAGACGGACTATCCGTTGGTCTGGAACGAGACCAACCTGGAATGGAATTACGAATACGTTGCCACGGAGTCGGGCATGTTCACGACGAACGTCACGGTTTGGGACATGAACAACATGACCAATATCGTGTACGATGACACCCTGATGATCTACGTCTGGGAACCCGTCATGTACAACGACGTGTACGTGGCCCCGGTCTTCACCGAGGATCCCGATGAGCCCTTTACCTGGGACCTGATCGGTGCATTCACACCGGCGATGGACCTCGACGGCAACAACCTGACGTTGACGACAGATAACCTCACGGACTGGACCGTCGAAGTTCTCGACGATTACACGTGGAACGTCACCCCGCCCCTGAACTTCAACGGTGAGGTCATGGTGACCATCACCGCAAAGGACGGGAGGACAGGTACGGACTACCACAACTTCACCTTCGATGTTGGGGCTGTGAACGATGAGCCCATGATCGATTACATCATGATCGATGAGGTTCCCATCGCGCCAGAGCTCATGAACATCACAACCGAGGTTGACGAGTTCGGGAACGCAACCGCCTGGGAATGGTGGAACACCGTGAACCTCACACTCGATGAGGACGATATGATCTCATTCCAGGTGGACGCATCCGATATCGAAGAGGGCAACCTCACATACGTATTCGCCATGATAGAAGATCAGGATGATTATGTGGTGGAGAACGATATAGAGGAGAACATCACCATCCCGATGAACTTCACATTGACCCCTGGAGCGGACGCATACGGCGAGTTCTGGGGAACCATGACAGTGGCCGATGTGGATGCGGGAGAGGCTGAGATATATCTCTGGATCCAGATCGCACCTGTGAACGATCTCCCGAACATCACCTCGATCGAGGTTGATACCTGGGAGCAGGAACTCGGTTCTACATTCGTCCTTACCGGTGCAGCTACCGATATCGACGAGGATCTGCTGAACTATACCTGGAAGCTCGACGATGCGATCATCGGATACGAGGCTACATTGAGCTATGTGCCCGAGACGGTGGATCTATTGACGATCACATTGATCGTGGACGATGGCACCGTGACAGTTGAGGATACAATAGATATCAACGTTACCGCAGTACCTATTCCACCAAATGAGGTGCCCGTGATAGACACCGCAGCAGCAGCAAACGCTGAAGAGGTAGTAGAGGGAGAGGACCTCACACTCACCGTGGTGGCTTCCGATGCTGATGGTGATGATATTACCATCACCTGGACCAACAATGTAGATGATACCTGGACGATGGAGGGAGCTTCCATAACGGTCGCAGACCTCGCACCCGGTGATTACACGTTCACCGCTACCATCTCGGATGGCGAGGACTCGGTCACCAGCCAGGTTACCGTGACCATAAAGGAGAAAGATGATGAGGATGACGAATTCCCGATAATCATCATAGTGGTGATCATCCTTGCAGTGATCGTCCTTGCAGTGATCCTCTTCTTCGTCTTCAAGGGAGGCAAGAAAGAGGAGGAGGAGATGCCGGCCGAGGAGCCAGCACCCGAGGAGATGCCGCTGGAGGGCGAGATGCCCGCCGAGGCACCTGTCGAAGAGGGATATGCAGCACCAGAGGCAATGCCAGAGCAGCCGATAGAGGCACCTGTAGAGGCACCTGTAGAGGGAGAGGTCCCCGCACCAGTGGAGCCCGTACCCGAGCAGCCAGTGCCCGAGGAGCCTGTACCGGAGGAACCACCTGTTCCCGAGGCACCGGCACCTCCTGAGGCGCCACCAGAGCCCGTCGCACCTCCGGTACCGGAAGAACCTCCGATGCCAGAGGCACCACCGGCCCCACCCGCACCTCCCCAGTAGTTGCGGATAGTTAGGAATATTTGGGCGGTCCGAAGATATCGGACCGCCTTTTTTTTATTTTTTTCTTCACATCTCTTTTCCGTCTCAGATATTTTATATATATCATGGAGGCGATAACTCCTACGTTCGGGGTGATAATTTGAGATATTCCAAGACAGCCATTTTTCTATCATTCTTACTGCTCCTGATGCCAGTTCTGATGAACCACTCCTCGTGGGCAGAGCCGACGAGGGATGAGGATGGGAACGATGATTTCAGCACCGCACAGGAAATAGCAGAGATATCCGTGGATCCCATAGAGGGGGACCTGACGAGCGAGGATACGGATGATTATTTCAAGCTGGTGGGCCGCGACAGCGATAACCTCCGCGACCAGAGGAACGGTGAGAGGATCACCATTGCCCTGATCAAGGATTCGGGAGCCGAATTGAAGGCATATATCTACGACCCCAACCTCCTTCTTTTCGCCACATTGGACACCTCCCGATCCAGGTCGCAGATCGATTTTGTGATACCCTACACCGGGGATTACTACATCAAAGTGGAGACAAATCCAAGGGGACAGACCTCCTCTTATCTTATAATGCTGGGAGGAGACCAAACATACGATAACTCACCGCCATCAGGAGGATACGACAAGAACAACGACCCCGGGTCTCAGGTATATGATACAACAACCAAGTTCTCCACCACATTGAACGCTGTCCTTGATATTGTGGATTTCCTACAATTCGTTCTCGAGCCCGAGATGGGATTGGAACTTGATTTTCAGTCCGCAAGCCCGCTTAAGGTTCAGCTCCAGAGCGTGGACCTCTCGATCATGGATGAGGCGGACCCATACGAGATAATAGAGTACAGGAACGAGGGAAATCAGACCGTTACACTGAACGTGAGGGTTTTCTACCCGCTAGACGGATCCGTGGATTACAGCGACAAGTTCTACGCGATGTACGTTCTCCATGCGGAGATCTGGTCATTCAACACCAGACCCGAGGTCGATCCAGCCGACCCATGGTCCGGAGGGATCATCATGGATGAGGATCAGGAGGTGGGCACCATCCCCATACTCAACCTCACCAACCATTTTTTTGAGGAGAACGACGACCCCATACAGTTCGTGCATCTATCCGACCCCGAACACGTGACGGTCACCGTCAAGAACATCACGCTTGGAAGCCTGGTGCTCTGGGT
>CBDVER010000243.1:0-3500 GCA_965373055.1 uncultured Thermoplasmata archaeon | reverse complement strand
GAATGGTCAGGTCGCCCAACATCTGGGCTACGGCGGCCATTATCTCCGCGACCCCCGCCTTGTCGTCAGCCCCCAACAGCGTAGTCCCGTCAGAGGTGACTATCGTGTTTCCGATATTCTCGAGCAGATGGGGGTTCTCCCCGGCCTCTATCATCACGGACGGATCGCCCGGAAGGATGAGATCTCCGCCGTCGTAATCCTCGTGAAGTATCGGTTTGACGCCCTTACCCGAGACGTCCGGGGAGGTGTCCACATGGGCGATCAGGCCGATCGTGGGGACCCTGTCCGGTGCGGGATGGTCCGGCGGGATATTTGCTGGCAGGGTCGCCATGACATACCCGTACTCGTCCATCCCGACATCCTCTACGCCCATCTCCCTGAGCTCCCCTTCAAGGAGGAGGAGAAGGTCCTTCTGCTTCTCCGTGGAGGGGTATCGATCCTCCACCTCATCCTCTGACTGAGTATCTATTTTCACATATCTGAGAAATCGATCCAGAACGTCCGACATCATTATCACCCTTGAGGGGAGACGGCACGCTCCTCTTTTTAAATTTGTGGCAGATATATTCGCCAACCCCCTCGGACATCTTTATATCGCCTCCCGCCCATAAAATACCCGGAGGCATCTCCCTGGACGAAGATATGAACATACTGGCACGGTATCCATTCCTCGGATCGGCCAGGGAATGGGTCAAGGGGTCGGGCCTCACCATCACCCAGATGCTCTTGAGGGAGCAGGAGAAGGTTCAGATCCTCGCCAGAAGCAGGGTGGAGAGGGCCATAGATGGCTCGGGCGGCGAAAGGGATGCGATGAGCTCCCTGGAGGAGAGCAGGGAGCACCTTCTCTCATATCCGCTCTCAAGATATATTGTGGCCACGCTTGGGGACGGCAACCTCATCAAATGGTTCTCCCATGCCGAGGCCGAGGCCGCCCATGGGTCCCTTATCCACGAGGATGAGGGCCTTATCTGGGAGATGGGGGAGGAGCTTGGCCTTCCCGAAAGGGAGCCGCCCGCGTCCCGGGACAAAGAGGCCCCCGCCATCCCCAGGGTCACCAAAGGGATCAGGCCCGGCGGGTCAGGGCCGGAGAGGGTTGACCACTGGGTGTCGTTCACCGATTACCTCCCCCTCAAGCGCCACATATCCGGTGCGGAATGGGACCTGATCAACCAGCCAATAACAGAGGGGCTGATCCGATTGAACAGGAGACGCTACCTGAGGCTCATGCAGGAGGCGATCAAGATCAGGGTTGAGGATGGCCTTGCCGGGAAGGAGAGCAACGTCAGGGGAAACCCGATGGAGGGAACGCTCACCGCCATCAAGATCAAACTGGATGCAAGGAAGAAGAGGTACGAGGCAAAGGACCTGGGCAAGATCACCGTTACCAGGCTCCCCCCTTGCATCAGGCAGATACTTGGGATGTCACAGGCGGGTGAGAACCTCCCACATCACGCCAGGTTCTCACTCGTGACGTTCCTCCATTCGATCGGGATGTCCAGGGAGAACATCTTCAAGTCGTTCGCCAGGACCCCTGACTTCAAGGAGGATATCGTTCAGTATCAGGTCGACCACATAACAGGCGCCTCCTCCGCCACCGAATACTCGGTCCCCTCCTGCGAGACCATGAAGAGCGGAGGCATTTGCTTCAACCCGGACCAACTCTGCGAGAAGGAGTGGATGACGCATCCCATGACCTACTACAAGATCAAGGGGAAAAAGGGGAGATCTAGGCCGAAAGATAGTGTTTCATGACCAGCGCCCGTCCCCCGTCGTTGTAGAACCCCTCGAGCAGCCCGACCGTCCTGAACCCGGAACTGGCATAGAACTGTGCCGCGGAACGATTTCCCTCCCTGACCTCCAATATCATGGACCCCATCCCCCTCAACCTCGCGTACTGCTTGCAGCCCTCCAGCAGGGATGTGCCTATCCCCATGCGGGAGAACTCACCCCGGACGGCCAGCATCAGGACCCTCATCGTTGCGTTGTCCATTGGCACTCCAAGTATGAAGCCCCGGAGGCGCTCCCCGTCATCCGCCACCAGGAACCCCCCCTTGAACCCCTCGTAGAAGTGGGAGAAGAGCTTGGAGTCGTACTCCTCCCTCAGCTCGGCATCGGCTATGGTGGCCACCTGGATGAGGTCGCGGGCCTCCACCCTCCTTATCTTGTATTCTTTCTTCATGAAGGGATGTGAATGTGCCTCATGGGAAAAAAAATAACCGGTCCCATTATCCCGGGACCATCGAGCAGCATCGGCCCTTTTCATGATCATGGCTCCATTTGGCCCTGCGATAGTTTATAATAAACAGACCATATCCAGAAACGGGTATCCGAATGTTTTCCAGTAGAATGAACGGCATAGAACTTTCCGGCATACGGAAGATGTTCGACCTGGCCATGGAGGATTCTGTCAACCTCGGCCTTGGGGAGCCCGATTTCCAGCCTCCGAAGGAGGCCATTGATGCCATGGAGAACGCCATGAGAGGGGGGTTGAACAAGTACGGGCCCACGAACGGCATCCTCCCGCTCAGGGAGGCGATCGCCTTCAGGATGAAAAAGTACTGGAAAGGCGCCTCCCCCGACCACGTCGTTGTAACAACGTCAGGCACACAGGCCCTGTTCTCCGCCATGCTCACCATCGTTGACAAGGGGGACGGCGTCCACTATCCCGACCCGAGGTTCGTGATGTACGAGCCACATACCAAGATCCTGGGAGGGGTGGCGATCCCCTACAAATTGACGATAGAGAACGATTTCAGGCCGGACGTGGAGGAGCTGGAGAGGTCCATGACAGACCATTCGAAGATGATCATCGTCAACTCTCCGAACAACCCCACCGGAGGCATGATAACCCGACAGGACAGGGACGACATCGTGAATATCGCCAGGGAGCACGACCTGTTCATACTTTCGGACGAGGTGTACGACTCCATCATCTTCACGGGCAGCACACATCACTCGTTCCTTGGGCAGTACGAGAAGGCAATATTGGCCAACTCGTTCTCCAAGCTCTATGCGATGACCGGATGGAGGGTGGGATGGCTCGCCGCGGAGGATGAGATTATCAGGAAGATCTCCCTGGCCCATTACCATATGGTCGCCTGCCCCAACACGCCGGTTGAATATGGCGCGCTTGCGGCCCTGAAGACGGGGGACAGGTTCATAGAGGGCATGGTCAGGGAGTTCGAGGGTCGAAGAGATATAATCACAAAGAGGATCAACGAGATACCGGGGTTCCACGCCCTCGCCCCTCCGGGCACATTCTACTCGTTCCCATCCTTCGATCTGCATGGTTCCAAGGGGCGGTTGAAGGCGGAGGAGCTCTCAATGGAACTCGCCAGGAACGGGCTCATCTGCTCCCCTGGCACGGCCTTCGGGCCCAACGGCGAATACCACCTCAGGTTCTCGTTCGTCAACAACAAGGAGAATATCCTCAAGGGCATGAACATCCTGGAGAAAGTGACGAAGAGGTACAGAAGCTAGGTCCCTTTGGGCGGCCCCCT
>CBDVER010000242.1:0-3520 GCA_965373055.1 uncultured Thermoplasmata archaeon | reverse complement strand
CCATCTTCCCCGAGGCCACCTCCTCTCCATCGATGGATATTGTGATCGAATCGGGATCGATAGATACTCCTGATTGATCCATCACGGAAAGGTCGACGATCAGGTTCTCCCCCCTCTCATCGACATATATCCCCGCCGATGTGAAAAGCGTTGGAGCAAGGATCCTCAAACCCGGATCGCCATAGAGTATTGTATGTCCCGTGTCCCCGTATCTTTTATCCACATCATCAGGGTAGCCGTACTCTTGATAGTTACGGTTCGAAACCCCCGGGTCATCAAGGGAGTAGATGGATCCGGTTTCGTCCTGTCCCCATCTGTGGGCCTCACCGAACGTCATGTTGTACATGAAAAGCCCTTTTGTGGTCCTGTCCGACTGGATGGTCGCCTCAACCAGAGACCTCGTCACATAGCCGCCGATAACCCCGATCCCTCCCAGCCTTAGATAGTACTCCGACAGGGCCGACCCGCCCACCTGGCAGGATTGGTAGGTTGAAAAAGAGGAGTGCACGTTGTCCAGCCCGTAGTACCAGTCCCAGCCGGAGGTGGTCTCCAGGGGCGGGTCGACGAAACCGTTATCCGGCACGGGCAGCCCCCATTTTGGATTGGATGGGTCCACACTGGTCCCGGTGAATCCGGGTCCCGTCTCCAGCATCCAGTAGGCGTGCCCATGTCCGTGGTTGGACCATAGGATCGTACCCTCCTCCAGCGACTCCAGGATATCATCGTAATATGTGTCAAACTCGCTGATTCGCCCCGATCCTTCCGCGTAGGAGGGAAGGTCTTCCCTGGTCTTGTACTGGAGGTGGTTGGCGCCTCCGTCGTCCACGCCGCAGTAATCATCATCGTCCTGGTCTCCAGCATCGTAGTCAACAATATCGTCATCATGGGCATATGTGTTGAACGTCCAGAGGGCCCGCATCCAGTGGTCGTCGACCGGCAGGGAATCGTCCGGGTTCTCAGGGTTGCTCGCCTGTGAGAACCCGACCTTCCAGTAGAGCATCTCACGGTTCAAAACCGCCCACAACACCTCTGGTTCTGCGGGTGTTATCCGGCCGACGGACGCCTTTCCGCTCATCGCCCTGTCGAATACAGGCTTGACCGCGTTCATCGGGGATATCACCAGGACATCTACGTCCTCGGAATAATCCCAGTTCACGCCATTGTCAGGTGCGCCGTCCCCATCGCTATCGCCGCAATCTGGGTTGAAATCCGCATTGAACCCCTCAAGCCAGGAGAAGATATCATCGGACAATCTCTCCATATTGGCCTGGCTGGGATTGGAATATCTATTCTGGGGTGCCTTCTGATAAACGGTGGAATCCTGTATCACCTGCCACCACATTGCAGTGCTCTGGACCTGGGCCCATTTCACCTCATCATCATCCAGGGCGGGGGCCGGGGAACCGTGATAGGCTCCAGCGAGCGCCGCTCCGGAGAACCATGGTCCACCCTGAGCGGGTAGGACCAATGACTTGTCCAATCCCCTCTCCTTTGAGATCTCGTAGATGTAGTTGAACACATCTACATCGTTGGATATGTGGGTCACCCCCATTCCCGCACCGGCCCACTTCGAACCATCTATCCTGTTTCCGGGGTCGATAAGGATGACGTTCTCCACCCCGATCTCCTCCAGAGCTTCGAGGACGACCGGCTCAGGGGTGCCCCCGGCCGTGTAGAGCAGGGGGACATGGTTCAGGGAGGCGACGACCGCCCCGTTTGTCACTGATTCGGACACCTCGTCAGGGAGATACTGGTACTCCAGCAGGTCGTAATCTGCGAAGTCGTTTCCCGGATAGGTCTGTCCAGCATTCCAGGTTGAGGCCTCATCCAAACCACCCCAGTACGCGATCGTGTGAAACGTTCCCCCCACAGAGCCCACAAAGGGGTGGACCGTGACCGAGTAATATCCATCCCTGTCAGCATAACAGTATCCCGATTCCGGCGTGTTCCTGTTGCTGTTCTCATAGGTGTAATCGTTGGTGGCCACCTCGAGATGATACTCCGGGCCCACCTCCTGGTCCGGGTTGTAGATATAGGTGTTGAAATCGCGATATATCGTCTCGTTCACGTCGTAATGGGTCCAGTTGGTGACCACTCCGATCCACTCCCCCTTCTTCACGGGCCCGAACTGAAACGTCTGATGGTCGGTCCCATTGGGTAGAGGCCAGATGGACCCATCCCCCCCTGGCAGGGTACCGGTGAACTGCCGGTACGTATGATCCTGGGGGGCATCGTCAAGGGAGTATGGCATATAGGAGTAGTAGGGGGCCATCCCGATCTCCCCGTATCCCTCGTGGTCGAACAGCTTATTATCAGTTGGGTTGACGTGCCCCTCCTCCCCCTGATTTGTATAGGAGCTCATATGCAGGGCATAGGGGTCCTGCACCCCTATACGGTAATCCGTATCCGCCCCGGGGTCCTCCCAATCGATGGTGAATCTGATCCAGGGGGTCTCATCCGCATTGATATCATATCCCCTGTTGAAGGTGCCCATCCGGGTGTCCCGAGTATTCTTCCTCACCTCTGTTCCACCGTTGAAGTCGGGAACATAGGATATGACCGCGGTGTCCGTTCCGAGGTCTCTCCTGTTCTTCCAGTAGTACCTTGCAATATCGGATGCTCCCTCGTATACGTTGTCTGAGATCGTTACCGTATTCACCTGGTCAACATCGGTGAAATAGCTTTCCAGTACGGCCTGCCGCTCCCCGTCTACAGGTCCGATGAGATCGATATCGGGGGTCGCACCGATCTTCCTGAGGTATTCGGAATAGTCGCCTATGAGGTTCCCGTTCTCCCGGATGGTGTCGTCGGAGATGATCATGGAATCGTATCTCGTGTCCCCCTCCCAGTGAACTGCGGCAGGAACGGCCGCACAGAAGAGCATGTCGTCAAGGTACGTCGAGTCATCCTGATGCACGAAGATCGCCCTTTCCGAGAAGTCGTCCCCCTGGATACGTTTCAAGGGGGGGTCGGACCAGGTGGGAGATCGCGTCGGGGCAGGTCCTGTGTTCAACACATCGTTAACGACACCCTCTTCTGCATTGGCCTGCTGGATGATCAGTAGCCCGCCAAGTAGAAAGAGAAGAGCGATGGATACCGCCTGGATCTTGATCGGGACGGGTTCGTTCATCGGATTCTCTGGGGGGACCATATGCGGAATAGCGGTTAGTATCCTGATAAATATTCCTATCAACGTATGACATTGAACATCATCATGAGGATATGTATAAATTCTGTTCCATTCTCTTTATATCCTCTCTCAGCCCATTACATCCATAGAAGGGGTACCCATGAAGATGAAAAGCCTGATCGTTATCGCATTGATGACCTCGGTCGTCCTCCTGTCCGGATGCATCGACACCGGCGATGAGAGGCCGACAAGGACCATGGACTATTCTCCGGTCTACACAGGCATGAACGAGCTGGTGAACTCCTCAAATGAGTTCTCGTTCGAGATGTACAGGCAGCTGGTGGAAGGGAGTGATAACGTATTCTTCTCACCATATTCCATAATGATCGC
>CBDVER010000241.1:0-3534 GCA_965373055.1 uncultured Thermoplasmata archaeon | reverse complement strand
GTCTTCCGTCCAGTAATCATCATGTGAGATCTCACCCCTGTCAACCATCTGCGCTGTAGCGTTAACTGAAGAGGAAGAGGCCCCTTCAAAGAACGTGAAAGCGAAGGAGATGAGCACGAATAAGAGGAACAGGGCCCAGAATCTCATAATACCCGATCGTAACGGTCTCATCATTCTCCTCCGGAGATAAAAACGACGGTAAAATATTTAAAACAATTCCATTCATCGACATTCCCGATGGTGGAGGGTCTCACAGGATCAGCTCAAGGACCTCCGGAATGCTCTGTATCTCCTTTCCCTCCCAGCTGTCCCTGTCTATTCTGTAGGGGTTTTTCTCCCTGGGGTCCCTGATGAGAACAGGGTCCATGTAAACGTACGATGCGCCAGTGAGCTCGTGGCTGCTCCCGTCTCCGACGTACAGGCACTCCTCCGGCCGAACCTCCAGCCTCTCACAGGCGGTCAGGTATATTCTCGCATCCGGTTTTTTCACCCCCTCAACGCAGGAGAAAACGGAAACATCAATGAGGGGGGAAAGTGGGTTCCCCTCCCAAAGAAGAGGCACCTCCGATGAGCAGTCGCTTATCAATCCTATCTTCAGGCCCCTTTTCCGTATCTCCCCGAGGGTCTCCAGGGCCCCAGGTTTCGGGACCATCATCCCGCCGGTGAACTCGCGCCTTATCCTCGTCGCCTCCTCCAAATGCTCCCTTTCAACCTCCACGCCCAGGAAATCTGTGATGTTCAGGATGTTCGACCCGGTATCCTGCAGGGCGCCCACCATTCTATCGTAGAAGGTGCCCCCCCAATGCTCAATGAAATCCTTGGGGGCAACTCCAAGCACATCCGCCATACGGGTGAGTATCACGTTATATTCATCTCTGCTCGTGTTGTCCACAAGTGTTCCAAAGAGGTCGAAGATCACACAGGAGTATCTCATTTTCGATCACCATCCTTTATGATATCATCATCTCTTCCTTCGGTAGCTTTTCCCTTATTCATCACCTGATCGAATGTGATATTGGTTAAAATAAATTGGCAGCCCCGGAAGGAGTCGAACCATCGTTTTCGGATCCAAAGTCCAATGTGCTACCATTACACCACGGGGCTATAAGATAAATCGGAAAACTCCACATGATATATGGATATTGCCCAGGGGAGCTACAGGTCTGTATCCGACCCACTCATCCGATTCCTTCATCGATCCCATGTGATATCTATTAATAAAGTTGTGGCGATGAACAGGTAGGGAGATGATATCGATGGGAAACGGGGAGACCATACTGATCATACACGGAATGTGGGGGGGGCCGTGGATACATGATAACCTGAGGTCCTTCTTCGAGAGGAAAGGATACGACGTTGTCATCCCCTGGCTGAGGTATCACGACGTGGACCCAAGGGCGCCCCCACACCCCGACCTCGGACCGCTCAGCCTACTCGATTACGCCGACGACCTTCAGAAGATCATTGAGGGGATGGATCATCCACCCATCATCCTCGGACATTCAATGGGGGGCCTCATAGCCCAGATCCTGGCCCAGAGAGGTTTGGGAAAGCAGATCATACTCCTGACCCCCGCCGCCCCGGCAGGCATATTCCAGGTCTCGGCGTCGGCTCTGAGGAGTTTCCTTCCTATCGTGCTCAGGCCAGCTTTCTGGAAGACCCCCAGCAGGGTCTCATACGCCAATACCAGACGCTCCCTGATGCAGCTTCTAACCGAGGAACAGGTGAAGAAGAACCACGATAGAATGGTCCCGGAATCGGGGCGGGTCGCCTTCGAGATGTCCTTTCCACAGTTCGACGAAAGAAAGGCCACTTATATCGATGAGAGCAGGATAAAGGCACCCATGACGATCATCTCCGCGGGAAAGGACAGGATAACCCCCGCGTCCGTTGTCAAGCGTATCCATGATAAATATCAAAAGATCGCAACTTACAGGGAGTTTCCGGACAACGCCCACTGGATACCCGGGGAACCCGGATGGGAGAAGATGGCGAATTACATCCATGAGCAGATAACAAACAACGCTAATCCTTGACCCTCTTTTTCTCGTTGCCCCTGATCCTCTTCAATTTACCCGCATCAAGGGCCCATTCGTACTTCTCCTTCTCCTCGTGGGCGATGACGATGCGGTCCCCCTGTTTGTACTTCTCATTGGTATTCCAGTCGGTGAATTTCGATATGACACGATAGGCCACGGCCTCGGCTATGTGGGATGATTCGAACTTTCCCCTTGCCTGGGAATAGGTCCCGTTGAACGTTCTCAGCCTGCCATCCCGAAGCTCTCCGACCTTGTTGCATACGTTGTCCAGGAAATATCGGTCGTGGGTCACAACGAGTATCGTACCGGGGTATTCGGACAGGGCGGACTCGACCGCCTGCCTTGAGGCCACGTCTAGGTAATTGGTGGGCTCGTCCAATATCAGCAGGTTTCTCCTCCGGGCTATGAGAAGGGCCATGGCCACCCTGGCCCTCTCCCCGCCAGATAGCGTGGAGATGGGCCTCTCCACGCTCTCCCCCCTGAGAAGGAACCTGGCAAGGAGCCTCCTGACCTTCAGCTTCTCATCCTTTCCCAGGGCCTCCATGATCTGCTCCTCCGCAGTGAGCTCTCCGTCAAGCGTCTCGTGCCCCTGTGCGAAGTAGCCCATATCGGCACCGGGGGATATCCAGAGGTCGCCCCTCGAGGGTATCTCCCCTATCAGGGCCTGTATCAACGTCGTTTTCCCGGCCCCGTTGGGCCCGTAGATGCCCAGCTTATCCCCGACCTCGAGGTCAACCTCCACATCGCTGAAGATGTGGCGGTCCCCTCTGTCCACGGCGAGGTCCTTGGCCATGATCACGTTCTTCCCATGCTTGTTCCCGCTCTCCATCTTCACTCCCAGTTCCGCCGCCTCATGCGGCCTCTTCACAAGCGATGTCTTGTCGAGGAGCTTCTCCCTGGTCTTGATCTCGGTGGAATACTTGTTCCTCCTCTTTAGCGTCTCGATTATCCGGGCCTGACGATCCCTCTCTATCCGGTTCCTGTCCCACTCCTTGAACCTGCGCTGGACCTCGATATCCTTCTTCTCGATATAGGCCGAGTAGTTGCCCTGAAAGGACCTTGTCACGCCATCTTCGAGCTCCAGGACCCTTTTGACCACCCGGTCCATGAAGTACCTGTCGTGTGAGATCACCACAAGGCCCCCTTGATAGCTCTCAAGATACTCCTCCAGCCACTCACACGTCTCTATGTCCAGATGGCTGGTGGGCTCGTCCATGAACAGGATGTCCGACTCCTCGGCCTGTACGAGGACCCTTGCCAGCATCACCTTGGTGAACTCACCTCCGCTGAGCTCCCCGATCGGCCGGTCGAAGAACGACTCGCCAAGGCCTACCTTTTCCATAGCCTCCACGGACCGGCTGCTCACCTCGTGTCCTCCGGATGTTCTGAACTCCTCCTGGAGCCTTGAATATTCCTCTCCAAGCGCCGTCCAATCCGTATTCCCATCAGAATTGGCCATCTGTTTCTCTATCCCGGATATCCTGGTGCTCAGGTT
>CBDVER010000240.1:0-3542 GCA_965373055.1 uncultured Thermoplasmata archaeon | reverse complement strand
GCGTTGGAGCCAGCGAAGGCGAACCCCTGGTCGAGGTTGCCCCTCTTGGCATTGGAAAGTGCCATTGCTATGCAGTAAGGCGTGTTCTCGAAATCGCACGTCCGGAGGCATTTCCAGGGGCATTTGAAAGGTTTCTTCACGCCGGAGGTTACCTCCTCGATGAATTTGTTCCTTATCGCCCTTCCCGGCATGCCCACGGGGCTCTTGATGATGGTGATGTCGTCTTTTGTGCAGTTGAGATAGAGCTCCTTGAAGATCATCGATGCGTCGCACTCGTGTGTGGCGACGAACCTGGTGCCCATCTGAACGCCCGAGGCGCCAAGTTCCATCATCCTGTGTATGTCCTCTCCCGTCCAGATGCCTCCCCCTGCGATCACGGGTATATCCTTTCCGTATCTCTCCCTGAAAGGTTCGATGATGGATACCACCTCCGGGATGATGCCCTCCAGCGTGATCTCGGGGTTGTTAAGGTCCTCCAGGGTGAAACCGAGATGTCCCCCCGCAAGGGGCCCCTCGATCACCACGGCGTCGGGGACGTGATCGTAGAACCTCGCCCAGTAGTTGAACATGACCTTTGCGCCCTTCGCCCCCGAGACGATGGGGACGATCTTCGTCTTCGACCTCTTTATCAACTCTATATCAATGGTGTCGGGGACACGAAGAAGGAGTCCCGCGCCTATGAAGACGATATCAACATCCTCATCTATGGAGGCATTGATGAGGCTGTCGTAGTCGGAGAGGGCCATCATGATGTTGACGCCGATGATGCCGTCGGTCCTCTTTCTACACTCCTGGATCTCCCTCCGCAGGGCCCTCTCGTTCGCGGCCCTGTAATTTGTCAGAAGGTCCGGCTCGAATATGCCTATGCCGGCTGCGCCTATAACGCCTATCCCTCCCTCCTGGGCCACCGCCGAGGCAAGGCCTGATAGCGATATGCCCACGCTCATCCCCCCCTGTACTATGGGGGCCCTGGCCTCCAGATCGTCCATCTTCAACATCGGTATGCTCATCGGATCGGCTCCTGGCACCTGGAGATCTCTCCCGATATCATTTGCCCCGGGCGTTGTGCAATTATCGGGTCTCCGGTACAGGTAAGGTAACCTAAATCCCTTCTCTTAATAAAACGTTCTTGATGAATCCGTATGGGCAGGGGTTAAGCGTTGACCTTCTTCAGAAGCCACGCCATATTCTTACCGAGGTCCTCCATGGTCCTCATGCCCTCGTCGTCATCTTCCACCTCGCCGATGTTCCGACCTATCCCCAGGTTCCAGTACGATGATCCAACCACCATCATGTTCTCCACCAGAAAGAATTGGTTGATGGCGTTCAATGTGGTAAGCGCCCCGGCCCTCCTGACCGCGACGACAGCAGCACCTATCTTCCTGTTCAGGATGCCGTTATTGGCCCGGGCTACCCGTCCTGCCCTATCGATCACGGCTTTCAGCTCGGGGGTCATATTCGAGAAGTACACCGGCGAGCCCAGTATGATCCCATCCGCTTCGGCCATCTTCTCGATGATCTTATTGATAATATCTCCCTCGACCACACATCTCCCATCCATGTTCCTGGTGCACATGTCGCATGCGGTGCAGCCCCTGATGACATTTCCGGAAAGCTGGATGAGCTCCGTCTCGATACCCTCTTTCTCCAGCTGGGTAAGAACCTTTTTTATCAGTATGGCCGTATTGCCGTCCTTCCTTGCGCTTCCGTTGATGGCCAGAACCTTCACATGTATCCCTCTTCAGCCATGGAGTATCGAATAGGTATATTAACCATTCGAGATGTTTCTCACTTCTCGATAAAATAGAGGGAAAGCGAGTTCACGCAGTATCTGAGGCCGGTGGGCCCGTCGTCGAATACGTGGCCCAGATGCCCGTTGCATCTGCTGCAGTGTATCTCGG
Source organism: uncultured Thermoplasmata archaeon (assembly GCA_965373055.1). Classification (GTDB taxonomy): domain Archaea; phylum Thermoplasmatota; class Penumbrarchaeia; order Penumbrarchaeales; family Penumbrarchaeaceae; genus JAGLEG01. Next base: position 1,641 of record CBDVER010000240.1, on the reverse strand, counting down.
TCCTGACCATTCCGAGGCTGGTGTCCTCCTCCTCCCTGATAGCTGTGTCGTCTGCGGCTTCTTTGAACGAGGGCCAACCGCCCCCCGAGTCGAACTTCGACCCGGAGAGGAAGAGGGTCTGACCGCACCCGGCACATAGATAGTGCCCGTTCCTCTCGTTGTACAGGAGGTCTTCCTTGCCGGTGAACGGCATCTCGGTCCCTTTCTCCCTGAGCACCCCGTATCGTTCCGGGGCCAGTCTGAGCTTCCATTTATCCTCGGAGAGGGATCCGAGGTCGTTTCGTTCCATGGAGAAGGGAGCATAAGCCTTTCATTAACGCTTTCCCCGAAAAAGGACCATGGTGGTGATCGCGGTAATCATATGTCGAAGCATATTTTATGGAAGATAACACTCGGAGTGGTTGGTGGGAACGTGGAGATCAATCAGTTTGTCGGCACGATCTATCTGATCATGGGGGTTCTGTTCGCCATCTACGGGGCCATACTCGTCAGGAAAAAGCTTCCCAAGAACAACCTGATAGGTTTCAGGATGAAGAAGGCGATGGAGTCGGATGAGAACTGGCATAGGATAAACTCCCATGGAGGGATGAGGCTATTACAGACCTCCCTGCCGCTCGTCGTCGTGGGGGCCCTCTCCCTACTCATCGAGTACGATACGGGTGACCTGATATTCTGGATCTTTTTGCTCTCCCCGCTCCTTGTAGTTATCGCCCTGGTTGATACCCATCTCTATGCTGGTAGGTTGTAACCCAACTTTTTATACCTACAAACCTCTATTGTCCCATCGGAGGCAGAGGAGTTGAAGGTCGTTCCATTCCTGATAATATCACTGATGATGCTATCCAATGCGTTGGTGTCCTCATCTTTCACCGACGGGGAGCCTTATGCCATTCCATCAAGAGGGCCTCTCGATGCGATCAGGATCGATTCGGATCAGGAGCTCATCGATATGGCATCGGATAGGAACTGGACCGGGAACGGGTCCATTTCTGATCCATTCGTGATAACTGATCTTGATATCGATGTGGGAGGTGGTCACCACTGCCTCTGGATCGCCAACACAAACCTCTCCTTCAAGATCGTCAACAGCACGTTCTCCAATGCGACCTCTGGAGGTATTTACTCGATACCCAGTTCCGGACTGATCCTGCAGAACGTGGCCCAGGTCCAGGTATCGAATGTCATCTGCAAGGATAATATAAACGGGATCACGATCCTCGATTCGTCCAATGTCACTGTTTCTAATTCCTACTTCAATAAAAATACCCGTGGTATCCAGCTGGAAAGCTCTGAGCATTGCGGCGTGGGATCCTGCAGTTTCATCAAGAATACCCGAGAGGCCATATATCTGACCTATTCATCCAGAAATCTCATATCGAATAACACCGGCGTTGAAAATGGCCCCGCAATAAAGATGGAATATTCGAACTGGAATCGGATAAGTGGAAACATCCTCCTCAAGACCAATGATGAGGGTGTCAGGCTGGATGCTTCAAATTCTAACCTGATCTCAGGGAATTGGATCGATGGATATGGCGATGGGGACGGGATCACGCTAACATCCGGCTCAAGGGGGAACAGGGTCCTGAACAACACGGTGAAGGACCCACAGGAGTATGGGATATTATTGATGTCTTCGGT
>CBDVER010000239.1:0-3553 GCA_965373055.1 uncultured Thermoplasmata archaeon | reverse complement strand
GAAAGGGTCGCATCGCCCGTGTACAGACAGATCACATCCACACTGAGATCGGGGACGTCCTCCCTGGCATGACAGGCGTCGATCTTCTCATTGTAGCTGTCGGTCGAGGATACGCGGCCAACCTGATTCTCATATCCTCCGTCGAATACCACAGTCGGGAATCCCGCGACGTTGTACTCCTCTACCCTGTCTGCCGCCTCCTGCACCATATCATCTATGAGGCACACGAACCTGAAATCGTCCCTGCTGTGGGAGAGCTCCAGAAGCGCTTCGGACACCGAAGGGCAGTGCACGCACCATTGGGCCGTGATGTCCTCTGCGAATACCAGCCGTCCCCCCGCCCTGGTCTCCAGGCCCTCCGTCGAACCTGCCGGGCCAATGGGGCCAAGCGCCAATGCGAACAGGGGAACGCACAACAACAGAGCAGAGAGCATGGTTAACCTTTTCATGGAAACACCGCCTTCAAGTTAGACTGATATTCTCCTACGATTATATGAATTGTGGGGGGCCCGTCACTCGGCTTCGCCGGGGCGCGCGATCCTCCAGGTGGTCTCCTCCCCATCCTCCAGTATGACGCCCAGCTCCTTCAGCCTGTCCCTGATGGCATCGGATGTCGCCCAATCCTTCCGGACCCTCGCCTCCTTCCTGATGTCGATCAGGAGCTGGACAAGGCTGCCTGCGAGCTCGCCTCCCAGTTCGTCATCTCTTTCTCCCGCACCATACTCAAAACCCAGAATGTTGGAAAGCTCGTTCATCATGGAGAGGAGAACGTACGCATTGGCCTTGTTCAGGTCCCCCCCGGCCCTGATCCTCTTGACCTCCGAGTCGAACCTGAAAAGTACCGACACCGCTATCCTCGTGTTGAAATCGTCGTCCATCGCATCGGTGAAGGAGCTCTTCAACTCGAATGCCAGTTCCAGCACCTCGTCATCGGGAGTGCCGAGATCGGGAATGATACCCTCGGGGACCTCGCCGATCATCTCGGATAGGGCCTTATGGAGATCGATAAGCCTTCCGAATGACCGCTGCGCTTCCTCAAGCCCCACATCGGAGAAATCTATGGGGGACCGGTAATGTGTGTAGACCAGGAAGAAGCGTATCACCATCGGCGGGAACCTCTCCAGTACATCCTTGATCGTGAAGAAGTTCTTCAGGGACTTTGACATCTTCTCGCTGTTTATCTCCACGAACCCATTGTGAAGCCAGTATCGGCTGAACTTCTCGTTGTTGAAGCACTCCGACTGGAGGACCTCCGACTCGTGATGTGGGAATATGAGGTCCATGCCCCCTCCGTGGATATCAAGCGTGGGCCCCAGGTATTTCGTGGCCATCGTGGAACACTCGATGTGCCATCCGGGCCTCCCTGGCCCCCAGGGTGAATCCCATGAGATCTCGTCCCCCTTTGAGGACTTCCAGAGGGCAAAATCCTTCGGGGACCTCTTGCGGCCATCTATCTTTATCCTCGCCCCGTCCCTCATGTCCTCAAGTGACTGATGCCTCAGGGTTCCGAACTTCTCCCTGGCGGTCTCTACCTCGAAGTAGACGTCCCCTTCAACCTCGTAGGCGTGGCCGGACTCGATCAGCCCTTTTATGACATGGATCATGTCCGGGATCATCTCGGAGGCCTTTGGGTGGACCGAGGCCCTCCTGACGTTGAGCAGGTCCATATCCCTGAAGTACTCCTGGATGAAGTTCTCGGACAGCACCAGAGGCGGCACGCCCTGTTCCGAGGCCCTCTTGATGATCTTGTCGTCCACATCGGTGAAGTTCTGAACGTAGGTAACGTTCAACCCCTTGTATTCCAGATACCGTCGTATCACGTCGAATGCCACGTAGCTCCTGGCATGGCCTATGTGACAGTTGTCGTATACCGTGGGCCCGCAAACGTACATGCCCACGTGCCCCTCCTTGAGGGGGGTGAACTCCTCCTTACGCCTGGTCTCGGTATTGTAGACTGTCAGCACCATTTGAATACACTTCCGCTATCGACCGGTAATATCTGGTGCTCTATTTACATTTCCCCTTCGGAAGGAGGGGGGAGATCTATCCGTATCGGGAACCTGGGACCTACATTATTCCGATCATGTTCATGATGGTCCTTATCAGATCTCTTATGAAGTTGATAGCTGTTGTTTCCTTGAGGGTGATGTCGTATTCAGCGACAACTTCCTCTTCGACCGTTATCTCATCCTTGTAAGATCGACATCCGTCGCAATATACGCTAAGATCATAATCACCTGGAGATATCCTTAACTCGTAATCACCATCCTCATTGGACATTGTGCTGGAGCTGAAAGTACGTCCTGCAAAATATGACTCTATAGTTATGGTGGCGCCTGAGATCGGGAGGCCGTCATCATTTGTTACCTTCCCGATTATCCCCTGTTTGAGTTTCTCCATGATGACATTCATCTCCTTGTGGTCCCCATCCTCAAGCAGAAATTCATCACTATAATATCGAGTATACTGGTAATTCACATCCACGGTCAGCCGATATCTGCCAGGTACCAGAATAAAGTTGTAATTCCCATCATCTCTGACATAGAATGACTGGCCATTATCTCCATTGATCTCATTGATATAGACGTTACATCGTATTGGTTCGCCGGATTCCGAGTCTATGATCTTGCCCTGAACCGAGCAGGTCAGTTGAAGTGGGACGAGTTCAAAATCAACAACCTCACTATCGCCAATACCAATGACAACCTCGGCGAAATCGTCCTCATAAAATACTGAGGATACCTCAAGGTAATAGGTTCCCCCCCGTATGAACTCATGAAGATAGTATCCATCCTCATCTGTGGGGATACCGTAACACGTTCCGTCGCCCTTCCATAATGTTACCGTCACCCCTGCGATCGGGTCTCCGGTCTCCGTATCCGTCACTGTTCCCTCTATGCTGGTGATCTCAAGGGGGCCTCCAGAGGAGGGAATGGATGACCCAATAAACAACAGTGAAAGAAACAATGTCGCTGTAGCAGATGCCAAGATCTTCATCTTCAATTCCATCACTCTCCGGGATAACAATGTGACTAAGGGCTAAATAATATTATGGGCCCAGAAGGGCCCGGATATCTCTTCTGCCTTCAAGGACTTCATAGAATTCCGATCATGTCCATGATGGTCCTGATAAGCTGAGCTATGAAACCGAGAACAACGGCCTCCTCGAGCTGTATATCATACTCGAACATGGTGTCTTCCTCGAACATGACCGTTGCCCTATAGGGTCTAAATCCCTCACTGTTCACCTGAAGTTCATAGGTTCCAGGCGGTGCTCGAATATCGTACTCGCCGTTCTCATCCGATACCGCACTGGCCCTCCACTCATCATTCTCAATGGAGATCTTTGCGTTGGGAATTGGATTGCCCTCTGCATCTGTGACCGTTCCAAAAACTCCCTGTGGAAGCTTCCCCATCGGGATGTTCATCTCCTTTTCGTCTCCGTCCAGGAGCTGGAAGAACTCGCTCTCATATGTCTCATAGTGGTTGCCGACATGGGCATAGAGTTTATAGTAGCCGGGTTCCACCTCGAAGTGGAAAGCACCGTCCTCCG
>CBDVER010000238.1:0-3560 GCA_965373055.1 uncultured Thermoplasmata archaeon | reverse complement strand
GGGTTCGGCCTGCTGTACAGTGCCTCCCATCCATCCTCCATACCATCGTGATCTGTATCCGGCTCCATCCAATCGGTCCCGTAGATGTAGTTCTCCTCGATATCGGACAGCTTATCCGGCCACGAGATCTTGGAACCCAGATCGTCTATGTAGAAATCAGAATCGGATTTCTTGACACCAGAGGGGTCCGGGATGGTATTGATATACTCCCCTCCTGACTCAATGGAATCGTCCGCAATACCCCAATCGACAAATATCATTCCAAGGACAGAGATAAGCATCAGGAATGCAACCGCAGATACGATCAGAACATACTTATCCCTTCCGAGACTCTCTAAGAAATTAGCTGGTGAACCCATATCATAGCCTCCATATTGAAATCGCCCGGCATGATGATTTGGCATTGAATGGCCACTCCTTTATTAAAGGTTTTGGACCGGTCAACATATATTATTCCAGCCTATCATTTTCGGGCCTCTTTCTACTGGCTCCATAGCTGATTCTATTTTCAAATTATTTAACGATGACCATCACATGAGAACCCCGTGGCAGTACATTGCCACGAACCGCATTTCACAGGATCACTATTCTGCCGTCTGCTGAACGGGAGGCCCTTCCTCCACCGTGGGGGACGCCACCGGGGACCGGGGCTGCTCTACCTCCGGTTCCGGAGGCATCGGTGGGGGCGGTGCTACGTCATCCAGGGATGGTTCAGGAATGGATTCCGGGACCTCCGATGCAATTTGATCTGTCGGCGGGTTGATGCCGTCCCGGGCCATGGCGGGGTCGGCCGGGGCCTGGACCGGTTCGGGATACTGTTCGGCTGGCGGGGCGGTCCCGTCGTAAACGGGCTCCTGCCGGGGAGGCCCCATGCCGGATGGATCGGCCTGATCCACATACTGGGGGACCTCCGGACCCTGCGGGGCATATGCCGGATCATAGGCCGGTTGCCCCTCAGGGATCGGGGTCTGGGCCGGGTCATAGTACGTTTCCTGGGGATACTGCTCCTGCTGGCCCTGGTAATAGGGCTGCTCTGCCTCTGCAGGTGGCAGGGCCGAATATCCCTCTTCAGGTAGGCTCTGTTCCGTTCCCGGAGGCAGCGCCTGGTAATCTCCCACGCCCAGCTGAGGCATCACCGGGGATGCAGCTGCAACAGCCTTGGGTTTGTTCCTGATCCTGAGAACGATGAACAGAAGAAGGGCTATAATGGCCACCACCACGAAAAGTATGACCAGCATGAGAAGCATCGATCTGGTCGATTCCATCTCCGGCGATGGGTGGTTCTCCTTGTCCATGGGGTCGTAACCGAAGTTCACCTCCTCACCATCGTCATATCCGTCACCGTCGGAGTCCGGATTCCTCGGATTGAGGTCCACCCCGTAGAGCTGATGATATTCGAACTCCTGAAGGTTGGTGAGGCCATCCCCATCGAAGTCCAGGATGGCGTCAGACGGATCGGTGGGGTCCAGGCCGTACCTCCTCTCCCATTCATCCAGAATGTCGTCATGATCCCCGTCATCCGGTTCGGGGGGCTCTGTGACCTTGACGATGATATTGACCTCATCGGAGTACTCCTCTCCATCGAACACCTTGAGGATTATCGTATAGACCCCTCCTCTTTTGAAGGTGTGATCGACGTTAAGCTCCTCCACCCCGGACACGAGATAACTGCCGTCCCCGAAATCCCAGATATACTCCAGTCCCTCTATGCCGTCCTCATCAATAGCAACACTTGTGAAGAAGTTCACCGTCAGGTTCCCCTCCTCCATACCATAGCTGATATCGCGGGCTATTGGGGCGTCGTTGACGTTTTCAATGAGTATCCTGCACACTCCCCAGCCAACCTCGCCCCAGAGATCGCCCACGGTGAAATTGATCTCCCATTCGCCGTTCATGCTCTCCGAGATCGCCCTGATGACCAACCTGCCTGTGACGGGGTCGAATTGGAATGCCTGTGCCGGGGAGTTCCTCTCCAGGTCTCCCAGAAAGTAGTTGAACTCTATCTCATCCCCTGAATCGAGATCCAGGTCTCCAGCAATGGGGGTTATGTAGATATTCTCCCCCTCTATGGTCGATTTGAACTCCGGGACTATGATATATGGGGGATCGTTGATGTTGAGGATGCGAAACTCAAGATCCTCCTCATGTTCTCCACCGTTGCCGTCCGTCACCCCTATCCTGGTGAACATCGTGCCGACATCGGCGTCGGTGGTGACGAACCACCCCACACCGGTCTCCACGTCCCAGTCATAGTTGTGGCCCTTGATCGGATCGGCAAGCCATTGGTCTATGTCCCAGTGGTATGTCAGCTCGTCCCCATCCTTGTCCTCGGCACCTATGATCGCGACCTCGACCCTCTCATTCTGCTCCCGGGTGAACCTGAGCAGATCGCTTGGAGGATTGTTCTCCGAATCGATCCTCACGTATCTCATTTCCGGATCGTCGTTCTCGGGGGATATGACGAACTTGATCTCCACCTGTGCGGATTTCGAATAGAACCCATCGTCCGTCGCATTCACCAGAACATAGAATATCCCACTTACATCCGCCCCGGGAACCACTTTCAAGGCCCAATGTATCTCCGTCGCTGAACCGTTGTTGTATATGGTGGCGGTCAGGTTTCCCGTCCTGTACGATTTAACCTCGTTCCCATCGGGGTCGATCAGATCGTACGAGAATACCGTCAGCGGGTCCGGATCCTCGAACAGGGTGTCCAGTTCGAGAATATACTCCTCCTGGTCCTCGTACAGCTCCACGACCTCCTGTGGCCTTATCGCGCCTGGAGCCTGGTTGTCATCCACCATCGGCCCAATATGAATTCCCACGTCGCGGTCCAGCGCCCAATCCTCCTCATCGTTTGCGGAGAAATTGAATGTGTGATGCATGTCCGCTCCCAGGGAGGACCCAAGGACGGTGACCGAATATCTGACCCCCTCCACGTTATTGGTCCCCTCACCTGCCATCGGGCTCATCGACCTGAAGAACTGGCCGTCCAGCCAGAGGTTGACGTTTTTCGCGCTGTGGTTGTTCATATCCTTGTACGTTACAATAAATTCGAAGATGTCAGATGAGGTCCCCACATTGGGAGTTACCGAGACGTTGAGCAGCTGGGGCCGATTGTTGGGGATGTGTGCATCTATCTCGTAATCGATAACGTAATTCGTCCGCCCCTCTGTCATTATCTGATAGGTCCTTCCCTGGGTGCTCTGTGAGTCCACCCCGTAGGACCTGATCACGATCCCGATGTACATCTGTGTGCAGTTCTTCTCGAGGAATATCCTCTTTGGCGAGGGATCGCATCCTACCGCAGACATCTGGAAAACTGTCCCGACCGACAAACGATGCAGCTCTCCCGTGAACGTGCCAGGGTCCGATCTGGTATTGTACGATATGTAGACGTCCAATTCTATCCCGTAATAGATGGTGCCAGAGGTGAAATCGGGATACGGACTGTTCAATGCCACCGTCATGTCAAGCCGTGTCGGATGCAGGGGGTCAGGGGCGGAGATGGAGTACCAATCCATCATATCTCTGACCACTTTCACACCCGTATTTATCGT
>CBDVER010000237.1:0-3587 GCA_965373055.1 uncultured Thermoplasmata archaeon | reverse complement strand
CTTCCAGCTCCTTTCTTCGCTTTTCCGCCCTCTCCAGATCCGATGACAATCTGCAAGCGGTCCTGGCGGCCTCCAGGCCTTTCAGGACGTTCTCCCAGATCGTCTTCTTCTCGGTTTCCACCTTCTTGATCTCTCCGAACCTCTCCTCGAGGTTCGTTACGACCTCGGAGGACCACTCGCTGAACATCACCCCATCCCCTGGGCCGCTTTCAAGGGAGAGCTTCTCAACAATGGTGGTCACCACCGTCTCTTTCTGTATCTCCTCTTTCTTGATCCTGTTGTACAGCTCCCTGGACCTGCCGTCTATGGAATCGGTGATATCCTTGTACAGGATGGAATCGAAGAGCTGGCGAAGCAGTACCTCTCTTTTATCCGTATCAGCTCTCAAAAGCTCCCTGAATTCCCCCTGTGGGATCATCATCACCCTTGAGAACTGCTCCATCTCCAGGCCCAGGATCTCCGTCACCTCTCTTTTCACATCGGATTTCTTCGATGCCATGACAACGCTTCTGAGCCCCCCCGAACCATCGGGTACAAGCTTCACAAGGGACGCCTTCTCCGGCCTGGTAGTCTTCCCCCCACCCCTCTTCAACACGTCATACTCCAGTATCCTCTCGATAAGATACCTCTCCTCCCCGATCTGAAAGCAGAACCTGATGATGGGCTGATCGCCCATTGGAGCGTGATCCGATCTGAGATTCTTCCCCCTGCCCGAGGGGGTCTTCCCGTAGAGGGCGTAACATATCGAATCGAAGATGAAGCTCTTTCCCGAGCCGGTGGGCCCGCTGATCAAGAACAACCCGCCCTCCTCTATCGAATCCAGATCTACCTTCGTCCTCTTGACGAAGGGGCCGATGTTCTCCATCTCAAGGAAGGAGGGTTTCATCTCCTCACCTCCCGGTCCAGCTCCTGCCTGACCTCGGAGAAGAGCTTCAGGGCCACATCCAACTCCTCCTCCTCCCACCCGAACTTCTCCAGAAATAATGAGAAGAGCTTGGAGGGATCGTTCGCCTCCTCTCTTGTGAGGGATGTGGAACTTGAAGGTAGGGCGTGGAGGGCGGGCTGATCGATCTCCAGAAGGTAGGGGAACCTCTCCCGGAGCCTTCTATGAACGTCCATGAGGTACCCCCTGTCCTCCAATTTAACCGACAGAAAGTGGTCCCTGTAAGTCTCATATCTCGGGTCCGATAGAAGCAGGTCCATGGTATCCGAAAGTGTGCTGAACCTTCTGTTCAGATCGTGAACCAAATCCGTCAATGTAAATCCCCCATCATCCAGCTCCAGCACCAGCGATGACTTCTCCTGGGCCGCTTCGGAAAATGAGTAGGGCATCAATGACCCTGAGTAGTGTATGTTTCGAGACCTTGAGGCGACCTGCGGACGATGCAGATGTCCCAACGCGACGTGGTCGAATCCCTCGAAGACCTCAACCGGAACAAGGCCCTGATCGCCCACCAATAACTCCCTCTCGCTTTCAGAACGCTTTGGCTCTTTGCCGGTGTAAGCGTGGGCGACGAGGATGGATGGAATGCTCTCATCCATCCCGTCCCTGATCTTCCGGATCAGGAAGGCGGTTGCATCCTGATGTGTCCGTATCCCCTCATCCGGGAACATTGCCTTGACCTGGACCTCATCCACAAAGGGAAGGGCGAACACCTGTACCTTATTGCCGTTCTCATCTTCGATCATTATCGGCTCCGTTATCCTCTCGAACCTGCATCGAAAATGGATCCCGGACCGCTCCAACACCCCTGACGCAAAGTCCAACCTGTATGGAGAATCGTGGTTCCCGGGTATTACCACCGTCTGGACGCCGATCTCCACCATCTTCTCGATGAAACCGCTGAAGAGCTCGACAGCCTCATGGGGCGGTATTGACCTGTCATAGACATCGCCCGCAATTAACACGGCATCGTAACCGTTTTGGAGCTCCGCCTTCAGATCCCCTATGAGCTTGGCCTGGTCCTCCATCAGGTCCCTGCCGTGGATCGATTTGCCGAGGTGCCAGTCCGAGGTGTGCAGGATCTTCACTTCATCTCCTCCATCGTCATGCCCCCCATGTCTGCAATAGAGGGACAGGAGGGTATGGTCTGGTTGCAATAAATACCCATTCTGTTCTGGCGGAACCGATCGGGCACGGAACTCCCCGCGCACCTCTCATGGACACGGCTTCCAATGAACAGGTTCCTCGATATGATATCGGGGATCACAAGATCATCATCACGCATTATCTCACCCAATTGGAAGTTACTTGCAGTGCCCATGTTCGCTTATATCCGCTGGAATGTAATTAAATAACTTCACGTTATAAACGTTAATATCATAGATAGGATGGAGGCCATTGCCAACCCCATTATCATAATCAACTAATATAATCAGAGTTAGACATATATATCAGGGCCCCATTATCATAATCCATTATGACAGTGGAGTACAGTATTACGGGTCCAGACGCACAATTGAAGGATAGAGAATTCGGATATCCAATCAGACACCGCTCGAAGATGCCCTTCTCACCGGAGATAGTCATCTCCCCGAAAGTGGCGAGGTGGAACATAGATATATTCAGATTGGACTCCGAGCTCAACAGATTCATACTCACGGCTGATGACTATCATGACCTCATCTCGGAGGCCTTTTCATCCAACATCCACCGATCGACCAAAATGGAGGGGAATCCGCTCACCTTGAGCGAGGTGAGAAGGCTTACAAGGGGGACATTTCGCTCCGGGCTTCAAAAGGAGAGATACGATTTCCCATCACAGGAGATCATCAACCACATCGGGATGTACATCTTGAACCTGGAAAACCGGCAATGGGACGCGGGATTCGTTAGATCGATCCACAGGACCCTGATGTCAGGCGACGATAGCTCCAGGCCCGGCAGGTTCCGGAAGGAGAGAAGCTCCGTCTATTCGAATGAAGGGGAGGAGCTGTTCATTCCATGCCCTCCCGAACATATTGAAAAGGAGCTTACCTCTCTGATGAATTGGTGCCGAACCTCGAGCAGAAGCCATTATCCGGTCATCTCCGGGTCCATACTTTTCCACGAATTCGAATCGATCCATCCGTTCATGGACGGTAATGGAAGGACCGGCAGGACCCTGTTCCACCTCTACCTGCAGGCGAATGGACTCCCAAATTCGAAACTATGCTATATCGAACAGGAGACGGTGTCCGACCTTGAGAGATACTATGAACTCCTGGGAAGGGCCGACCTCTATCAGGATTACCAGGACCTGATCGCGAATTTCACAAAAGCTGTAAGGACGAGCTATGAAAAGGCAGTGGAAAGGTTCAAGGAAAAAGACCTGCTGAGTTCGGACCTTGATGAGATGTCAAAAAGGATCCTGGTCAGGTCCAAGGAGGTCAACTCGGTTTTCAGTCTCAATGAGGTCAGAAGATGGTTTGAGAACGAGAGTGATTTCAGGCTGAGGTCAAGATTGAGGGATCTCATTGAAAGGGGGGCGATCTGGGAGAGTGGAGAGACAAAAGCGAAGAGGTACCGGTTCGCGGACCCGATGGGACCTCTGCGGGCATCCATGGATAAGATCCTCTCCTCATTCTCCGATGGGCAATGATATGTC
>CBDVER010000236.1:0-3591 GCA_965373055.1 uncultured Thermoplasmata archaeon | reverse complement strand
CGCCACCCTGAATATCACCTTTCATGCGGTGAATTACAAACCCGAATTTCTTGAACCACTGCCCAACATCACACTTTATGAGGATAATGAGACCTCGATCGACCTTGGCCCGTACGTATATGACCCCGATCGTCTTGATACTGTCATCCTGGCCGCACAATCCCTCAACCTAGACCTCTTTGGCGCGGCAATTGACGGGACCGTACTATCCATCGTACCCATCCATGACAGATCCGGAACGGGAACCGTCCGTGTCACAGCCACGGACTCGAGGTCCTACAGCAGTGTGGCCATCAGCGATGTTACAGTTATCCCGGTCAACGATGCACCCACGCTTACACAACCTGGCGTGCAGGATCTGGGCAGGGGGACCTTCAGGTTCAACATCACATATTGGGACCTCGAGGGGGACATGCCGGTATTAATGCAGGTTGAGATAGACGACGCAGCCTACAATATGACCCCCATGGGCTCAAGGGGCCAAGGCCCGGCCGACGGCCTTACATACTACCTGATCAAGGACCTGGAGGCGGGCATCCATACCTATCGGTTCATCTGCAGCGATGGAGAGGTGGAGGTCTCCACCCCCTCAGGAGAGTTATTATCCGAGGTACGGCACGACATATTCTACCTGGAGGGATATGAAGGGGCATTGAACATCACCCTCTGGACCATCGGGGATGGATCTACCCCATATCTGGAGGCCGATCTACCGGTTGAGGGCTCACCGGACAACAAGGTGTTCATAGGCTGCTCTTTCATCATCAGATCGAACGATCGGGATATCAGCAAAGCGAGCATCCGTCTTGATCTATCCTTTTTCAGGGAGGATATCCTTCCCCTTGAGACCGACGCCTGGCGAAGTAACGGTACTGGATGGGCCCGTATACTGGGTGGAATGTACAGCTCTGCTACCGGAACATACACTCTGGACCTGACAGGCGAACATCTCTCCAAGATCGTGGCCTTTTTCTCCGGTCTGGACCCGGACCACGATGAGGATGGGGATACCGTTCCCGACAGGATCGATGCTTTCCCGCAGGATCCAACCGAATGGCTGGATGCCGACGGCGATGGCATTGGCGATAACGAGGATGATGATGATGATAACGATGGCTACAACGATACTGTTGAGATCTCGGCCGGGTCATCACCATACAACCCGGATTCGATACCGTTGGACACCGATGGGGATGGGATGATCGACATCTTCGACGATGATGACGACGGCGATGGCATGCCTGATATCTGGGAGGTCGAGAACGGGCTCGACCCGCTGAACGGTTCCGATGCCGAAAAGGACAATGACGGGGATGGACTGACCAACCTGGACGAATACCTTCAGGGAAAAGATCCCAACAGTAAGGATGTTGATAAGGAGAAGGATTGGGATTGGCGGTACCTCTGGGTCGGAGTGGGCCTGGTCATTTTCCTGCTGATCATCATCATTATCGCATTCATCCTGTCCAGGCACCACAGGGAGGAGATGGATGAGATCGAGTTCGAGGATATGGAAGCTTCGGATGGCGAATGGGAGATCCGGGGAGAACTGGACCTTTCAGAGGCGGTGGAGTGCGACTCCTGTTCCGAGATCTACCCCAGGGATATCCGGAAATGCCCCTTCTGCGGCAGCCTTGAAAGGACGTCGCTATCCGAAGGTGCGATAATGGAATGATAGATATATTCTATGATCCATTCCAAAACATGATCCTGAAGGGTAAAAAGGTTTTCATCACCGGTGGTTCAAAGGGCCTAGGGGCCTCCTGTGTCAGGATATGTTCCGATCAGGGAGCAGATGTGGGCTTTACCTATCTCACCGGGAAGAGAGAAGCGGAGGAGTTGGAGGATCATTATCGGGCCAGGGGAAAGCACCTGTACAGCTACAAGGTCGATGTTCGGGATCACCACGGCCTTGAAGATGCCATGGGATCGTTCTCATCATCAGGATCGAGGAAGGGCATAGATGGCATTGTGGTGAATGCGGGCATCTACAGGAGGACCAGCTTCACCGACCTCTCCCCGAAGGAGTGGTCCAGGACCATCTCCACGAACCTGGATGGTGCGTTCAATACCGTCAGGGCGGGAATGGATATCATGAAAAGGGGCGCCGTTGTATTCATCTCATCACAGCTTGCGTTCAGGGGATCAAGCAGCGGAGCGGATTATGCCTCCTCAAAGGCGGGTGTTCTCGGGTTGGCCCGTTCGCTCGCCAGGGAGCTGGCGCCGGATATCAGGGTGAATTCGATCGCTCCTGGTTTCGTTGATACTGATATCCTATCCTCGGATTCAGACGAGAAAAGAAGATGGAGAGGGCAACAGGTTCCCCTTGGTAGGATAGCCGATCCGTCCGAGGTGGCCAACACGGTAGCATTCCTCCTCTCCGACATGTCATCGTATATCACAGGGGCCACCATCGACGTGAACGGTGGACTGTACATCCACTGATCAGCCGTTTATCTCTATATGGAAGCCCCAGGATGAGAGGGTTATCGGATCATTTGATAGAAAGAGGGTCAGAAGTGAGGCGGTGGGTATCATCAGTTCTGCACCGCCTGTGCCACCCTGGTCCAACCTCAGGTACGAAACGGTCAGCTCATGAACGGAGCTGTCCGATACCACCTGACCCGTGACGTTCCTCATATCCATCACAACCTCCCTGGTAAGGTCCGCCTCGATCTCCAGATGAATGGTCATGTTCCCCTCCACAACTGATATGATATCGACATCCGTGACGCTTATGGACCTGGCAAGGGTGTGGATGAACGATAGGTCCACCTCCACGTCAAGGTCCAGTTCCAGGTCGAATATCGAGGTCTCAAAGGCCACCACCTCCCCTGTTATCCTCGCAGCATCCTGATCGGCCAGCTCCAGGAAATGTGTTTCGTTGAGCACCCCGGTCACATTTGATCCCTCATGGGTCAGGGGAAGCGTATATTCGCCGAAGGAGACCCTCAGGGAGCCCTCCACCACATCGACATCATCGAACCCCTCGAGCTTCACCGTGAGATCGCACGTATCACCGGATATCCCGAAATAGAGGCTTTTCACCTCGATCCCCCCCAGTTTCCTCCCTTTCAGGTATGCTGATAGTGCGATCGCCGATATTATTATCAGCAGGACCACTGCAACGGCGATATATGGTGTGGCTTTTTTTAGATCAGGTCCCTTCCCTCTTCGCACCCATGATCACCTCTTCGATCCCCTGGCGCTCTTCACCTTTCCATCGAGGAAACTGGACAGGACCGAGGGCATCATCCTCTTTGCAAGGAATGTCATTCCGCCGGAGGAGGTGGGGTGGACCATGAAGGCCCCTTTTTCCATACCTTTGATGATCGCATCCGCGACAGCTCCTGGAGATATGGGCCTGATCGTATCCCCTATCTCCCTCAGCTCCCTGGGCTTGTGGGCGTTCTCGTACTCGAGCTGGGGCGTATCGGTATCGGGTGGAAAAACAACGGAAACGCCGATCCCATCGGGTTCCAGCTCCATTCTAAGGGCCTCGGAGAAACCCCATACGCCAAATTTTGCTGCGCTGTATGCGGTATAGCCATATAGTCCCAAAAAACCTGCCATGGAGCTGATATTCACTAT
>CBDVER010000235.1:0-3612 GCA_965373055.1 uncultured Thermoplasmata archaeon | reverse complement strand
ACCTACCGCATGAACGACAGAAGGAAGAAGATACTGGTCCCCTCATTCTCTCCCTTCTTCGACCCCCTGATAATCGCATCATTTGCCAATCAGGGATATGAGCTGGAGACCCTCCCGCCTCCCGACAGGGAGTCCGTGAACATTGGCCTGAAATACGCGAACAACGACATCTGCTATCCCGCGACGATCGTGATAGGGGATATCATCAAGGCACTGCAGTCGGGGAGGCACGATATCAAGAACACGGTGGTGGGCATAACCCAGACCGGGGGACAGTGTCGTGCATCAAGCTACCTCTCCCTGCTTAAAAAGGCCCTCGTCGCAGCCGGGTTCGGAGAGATCCCCGTGATCACCGTGACGACATCCTCAAAACAGCTGAACTACCAGCCGGGACTGGAGCTGAATATGAAGAAGTTGACCAGGATGGGCCTTTTCGCCCTCCTCTATTCCGACTCCCTGATGAGCATGTACTACTCCTCGGCCGTGAGGGAGAGGAGGAAGGGAGATACATGGGCCCTTGTGGAGAAATACCTGAAAAAGGGTTGTGGGTCCCTGGAAGAGGGCAGGACCGGGGACCTTCTGGGATATCTGGGGGAGGCGGTGGAGGAGTTCAACGGGCTGGACGTGAAGGAGGGAGAGTATCCTCTCGTGGGTTACGTCGGGGAGATCTACGTCAAGTACAGCCCTTTCGGCAACATGTTCCTGGTGGACTGGATGGTCGATAACGGCGTGGAGGTCATCGTGCCTTCAATGTTCGAGTTCTTCTCCCAGTACTACCTGAACGACCGGTTCCTGGTGGACCATGACGTGAAGAGGAGGAACCTGTTCTATTTCCTGACCTATCCGGCGGAGTGGTACGTCCAATATCACCTTGGCAGGTTCGAGAAGGTGAGGAAGGGGTACAGGTACTACAGGCACTCCCACGACCCGAGACACCTCTCCGAGATAGCCAGCCAGGCCGTAACGCTGGTCGACCAGTTCGGGGAGGGGTGGCTGATACCCGCCGAGATCAGCTCCTTCATGGATTACGGGGTAAAGAACGTCCTCTGTGTGCAGCCCTTCGGATGTATAGCGAACCACGTGATAGGTAAAGGCGTTGAGAAGAGGCTCAAGGAGATCAATCCCGACATGAACATCCTCTACCTTGACATGGATGCGGGGTCCTCGGAGGTGAACCTGCTCAACAGGCTCAATTTCCTTGTCAAGGCGGCCAGGTCCGACATGGCACTATAGGTTTCAAATAATATGTCACCATTCTGATCATGGGAGATGTGTGTCATGAGCATTTGGAACAATGATGTTTACATCATAAAACAGAAGGTACTGACCATAGGCAGGAAATACTACATAGAGAACGGTAGTGGACAGGGGATCGGTTTCTGCAAGCAGAAGATGTTCAAGTTGAAGGAGGATATCAGGATATTCACCGATGAGAACATGACCAGTGAGCTCCTCCTTATCAAACAGCAGCAGATCCTGGATTTCTCCGGGACGTTCGCCGTCACCGACTCCACGACCGGCCAGCTGATCGGGTATGTGGGCAGAAAAGGTCTAAGGTCCATTATTCGTGATACCTGGAAGATATTCGACCCTTCATCCAACGAGATCGCTACCGTGGAGGAGCGAAGTGGCCTTCTGGCGGTACTACGCAGGCTATCCAATATTGCCAAGATGATACCCAAGAAATATGACATGACCCATAACGGCAACACCATTGCGGAGATCGTGCAGAAATTTCAGATCATAGGCGACACCTGGACCGTTACCATCCAACCAAACACGGATGTGGACAGAAGGTTGATAGTGTCGGCGGCCCTCATGATGGACATTATCGAGCAGATGAGAGGCGGCTGATCGTAATATCCTACACGATCGGTGGAGCTGGTAAAATAAACCATTGATCGTGAATTACAGATATGCCACAGGCTAATAAAAAAAAAAAGAGGTCGGGCCCTCGAAGGGCCCGATGATCTCATATCAATAGCTATCGTAACGTGGTCCGTCCCTCTGGGGCCTGGGCCGTGCCTCATCGCACTTGATGGGGCGCCCTTTCAGCTCTTTGCCGTTCAGGGCCTCTATGGCCGCTTTACCCTCATCATCGTTTGTCATCTCAACGAACCCGAATCCCTTGGACCTGCCAGTGAACCTGTCCTTGATAACAGTGGTCGACTCTACCGCTCCGAACTCCTCAAATGCCTGGCGCAAATCATCCTCACCCATGTCGTAAGAGAGGTTGCCAATGTATATGTTCATGCTAATCTACTCCTTTGTCAGCTGTATGAAACAGAACTGTCCCCACAGCTACCTTGTTCTTTCCCCGAACCAATTATTCGGGGATTTAAAGTTATACGTTCATTATATTCAAGTGTTTGCTATAATATGACTATAATCTAATGTAGTTAGCCCCGTTATTCCTACACTATCATCACAAGTCCACTTATCCGCTGCCTGAAGATAGGATATAGGGCCCGTTTCATCCTATCGACGCCTGCAGAATGAACCCGACAACGGCACAGGCCATTCCTGCTTTGAGCATTGCCTGGGACTTGGGGGGGGATATTCTGGAGATCGGGATGGAGATCATGAAGATGATATCCGCGATGATGATCGTTATGAAGGCCAGGGGGTGTATCCTCGTGATCAAAGGCAGCGACAGGCTGAGAAGGATCCCGAACGTGATGAAAAGATGGCTGATGAGAAGCGTGAACCTCTCACCTCTGATCATCACGAGCGTCCTCCTGCTTCCTGTGTCCCCTTCAAGGTCCTGAACGTCCTTCAGGACCTCCCTGCCCACGTTCACCGCGGAGGCCATGGCGCCTATCGATATGACCAGCGGCGTTATCGAGAATATTGAGGCCCCGAACAGGAACAGCGTACCTGTGAGGATGCCTATGGTGACGTTGCCCCAGATCCCACGGCGTTTGAACCAGGCCTCGTACATCAGGTCCAGAGAGAGGACCAGGGCGAAAATGGCAATGGGCTCCCACCTGCCCATCACGATCGATGGGACCAGGATAAGGGTGAATGCGGATGCGAGCAGGCCGACGATCATCCATCTACCCCCCCGGGGGGAGATGGTCCCATTTGCCATGGGCCTGTCCGGATGCGCCGTCCGATCGGTGGAGATGTCACGAAGGTCGTTGAAGACGTTCATGTAGGATACGGTGAGAAATGATGATATTGAAAGAAGTGCGGCCGCCATCAACTCGAACGTATTGGGGTCATGGGCCGAAAGGGCCGCTCCCACGGAGACGGCCACCGCGGCCATGATCCCGTTCACCGGGCGGAACATCCCCACGGCGGATGCGATCTTCCCCATGATCGGATGTATCCTCATCCCTGTTAAAAAGGTTGGTGCGTGCCATCAGGAACATAAGGAGAAGTGCGGCGGCCAGCAGGGAGCCGATGATGGCCGCGCCTATCCATGGGTTCAGCCCCTCATCTTTCCCGGGAACGGCCCTGGAAGGAGCGATGAGAAGATCTATCTTCTTCGGCCCTCCTCCCCTGTATTCCAGGTAGAGCACGATCTCCTCCGGCATCTCCCCCCGCGGTGTGGTGATCACAACTGTCATGTTCAGGGGATAGGGCAGTCTATCTATTGTTGTCGGGTCT
>CBDVER010000234.1:0-3653 GCA_965373055.1 uncultured Thermoplasmata archaeon | reverse complement strand
CCCACTTTATGGATGCCCCCCACTCCATCGTACGGGTTCCCATCGTTTATCCAGATCCCCACATAACCTGTGGAATAGCCCACGAAGGCGAGATCATCATCACCATCATCATCGACATCGTAGGTGTCAACATCCTGTATGTTCTTCACCCCACCATCGCTGACCCAGAAGGTCTCGAAGGTCATGTTTCCACTATCCTTGTTTATGAACAGAACAAGTTGGGATGCGGAATATCCGGACACCATGATGTCCTTGTCCCCATCCTTGTCGTAATCCCAGCAGACGAATGTCTGGGGTGCTATGATGTTCTTTCCAAGTAGGTTCTTGGTCCAGGAGGTGGGTGAATTCTGGGTGTATACGCTCACCTCAAAAACGCTTGAACCGCCCGAGACTATTATATCATATTTTGTATCGTTGTTCACCTTCTCAATATAGACATACCTGCAGTGAGGTATTCCACTGGCTATCGTTGTCTTTGTAAATGACATTGCATCGTTCTGAAACAGGTAGAGTTTTCTCTCCCGATACGTTCCAACGACCACATCATCGTAACCGTTCTCGTTGATGTCGGCCACGTCCAATGTATAAGCCTGGTCAATGGAACTATCCTTTCGGGAAGTGGACCATGACCCCGTGGTCTTCGGATTCGTATAGATGTATAATCCCCGGTATCTGTTGTATGATCCCCAGGTATACTGGGACGATACGCCGACCGCAACGTCCATGTAACCATCGCCGTTGAAATCACCAATATCCATTGCACTATAGACATACTGGTAATAATTGTAAGGCTGTGAACCAATGACCCTGGCACTCCAGCCGTAGGTCGTATTCGGATTGGTAGGGGCCTGAAACCAGTAAACCCACTTGCTGTAATAGTAATGATAGTAATACCACGGAGCCACCACTACATCGGGATTTCCATCGTTATTGATATCGGTGATCCGGACCCTCCCCGCATAGCCGAAATTCGAATAGAAGGTATATCTTGTCCAGGAGGTCCCTCCGTTGTTCCTGAAATATGTGATGTATCCATACCTGTAATTGCGGTAATTGGAGGTTACCACATCCAGGTCTCCGTCGCCATCCATATCCGCGACATCAAGGCCGTAACAATTACTCACAATATAGCCGGAATAGATCGTATGAACCTTCCAGTTAACGGTCTTCTCCCCATCCGGATTCTCCAACCATATTATCTTGCTGTTGCCGACATCGGATGCAATTATATCCACATATCCGTCACCGTTGACATCGCCATATTCCATCGCAAAGGCAGAGACGTCCACAGTTGATGGGTTCTCTGCTATTGTATATCTCGATAGGGTTGTTGGGCTGAACCTCCCTCTCAATCCGATCGATGCTTCAACGATCTTCGCCCCATCAGGTATGAGGATCGATTCGGGGATCCGTGTGCCGCCACTTGTTCCAAAGGTTGCCGTGATCTTCTCACCGCCATTTGACATCTCCTCCTGTTTACCAAATTCCCCATAGCCCAATCCAGAGTACTCCCATTCTCTCTGACCGTCCAATCCCACATCAACGTATGGATTCAGGAGGGACCCTTCTCCAGCCGTATCGTAAGTTGATATTTCAATGGAGGCAGATGATATCGGTACGTCCCGGTTCACCTTGAAATAGTTGGAGGTATCGACACCATGTTCATTGGGTATCCTCACAACTCCCCCTTCCATTCCAATATTCCTGTCGCTGTTCAGAAGGTTTACTTTCTCTCCGACGGCATTATCTGCCATGGAGGCGAAAGATGTCCCAATGAACACCGAGATCACGAACATGATCAAAACTTTTTTTGTTCTATTTCCTATCATAGGTCAGATCTCCTATTACTTTGACCCCCAATGAGATATCCGGTTGTAAATGAGATGCCCGTTTGTAAAATGCTGAATGTATATATAAAGCCTCATTGTTATTCTATTTCCCTACTATATATATATAGGGTTAACATCTTTGTTAAAGGAAGATGGGTGTTGGTCAAATTATAAAGATATAGGGTAAATATCTATAGGAGAGGAGTGGGTATTGATCAAATGGGTAATAAACAGATTTGGACAGCCGATAGGGATCATAGAAACCGAATGGGCCCTACCCACACACCGGGCCATTGCGACCCTCCGTTTCACCCTGAGCAAGGCCATCCGAAAATCCGCCGACTCTTATGTAAAACCTAAATAGTGGTGAGGTATCTTAACTCCAGGGTGGCCTCTCGGGATACCCATCCGAGAAGGTACCTCTCTTTGAGGTCGCAAGATGCATGGAAGATCCTACCTATGTTTTTTGATGATGTTATCCATGATGTTGGGGGCCAATATTGGGATTCTATTTACCCTGGATTCCGAGGGCACCATTGCGCCCAACGACATGTACGTGGAAGAGGATATCTCGACCGATATTTTATGGGAGGCACCCGAATCACCAATCTATGTAAACGATACCATAACGGTCTGCAATGGTGTGAGGCTTACGATAGACACGGGGGTCACAGTCAGGTTCGGGATAGGGGCCCACCTGATCGTAAATGGTAGTATTCACGTAGGAGGAACCGGAGATCCGGTAACATTCAGGCCTCAGGGGGCCGTATCTCCAGGCTCATGGGGTGGGGTGATCCTGAAGGAGTGCGACGGGGCCACCTGGAACAACGTTTTGATCCAGGGGGCAAATACCTCCATGGTGATCGATAACTCCTCCCACGTTGACGTTAAAAATACAACATTCATATCAGATCTGATCAGCATATCGTTGACCAATGGGTCCAGGATAAGCGTGGGCAACTGTTCCCTCAATATCTCCAGGGTATCGATCCAGGACAACGCCTCCAGCCTGCTGACATATGGTTACCTCACCGCATATGTTGTCAATTACAGATCCCAGACGGAGGATGGATTCAAGTTCGAGCTGTTCGACATCAACGATGTTCTGACCAGGAGCTACATTCTGGACAGCTCCGGGAGCGTTCCCACGGACCTGATAAGGGGGAGGACGCTCACCTCCGAAGGGTGGAATTCATCATCAGGGACCTACACGGCCTCCATCACCAATTCATCCAGCAGTTTTATCAGGAATATATCCTTCTTGATGGAGGATCACAATCCCATGAACGTAACGTTTCGATATTTTCGACCTCCCGAGATATTCGGAATGCCCACTGAATTGAGCGTGGATGAGGACCAGTTCAAAAGTGTACACGTGGAGATCATCGACCACAACGGGGTCGGCGATACATCTGTGACCATATCCAATCCCACCATCACATTCGACGAGGAAGCATCATCCTTTTCCTTCTACTACCCGAATGAGACCATACTTCAGGAGATCGTGAAGATCAATATTTCCGATGGTTACGACTCAACCCTGTACGACCTGAATGTCACGGTCGATCCCAGGGACGACCCGCCTTTCCTTGTAGTTGACATGGATCATATCATCGTCAGGGAGAACACCAGATATGACCTGGGCCTTACCATCTCCGACGAGGACACGCAGATCGAGGATATCGTCGTCTCCACGAGCGATCCGGGAAACATCAGCTTCGATCGGGGCAATATGAGCCTATCCCTGCTATACGGTGACGGAACGTCCCCCGAATTTGACATCAATATTAGCGCCACCGATGGCACCTCATACGCTTTCGCCAC